>NZ_JBQCJW010000024.1:0-52725 GCF_051967575.1 Solibacillus silvestris | reverse complement strand
AAAAGATTACGTATATGCCTATCCGAAAGAACTATCCGGTGGAATGAGACAACGTGCAGCTTTTTTAAGAGCACTCCTAACAGGTAAAGATGTGTTATTACTCGATGAACCATTTGGCGCATTGGACACTTTTACGAAAAAAGAAATGCAAACTTGGCTATTATCGATGTGGCAGCAATTAAAGAAAACAATTCTTTTCATTACCCATGATTTAGAGGAAGCAATTTTGTTGAGTGATCGCATTTTGATTCTGCATCAAGATAAAAGCGTAGAGGAAATTAGCGTTGATTTACCAAGGCCACGTACCAACGAAATGATCTATTCGGATCCTGGCATCGCTCTAAGAAGAAAGTTGGAAAGGAAGATTTCCAGTGAAACGTATTAGAGGTTGGTTTCAACAATACGCTTTATTTCTACTGTTTTTTGCAACGTTACTTGTTGTACTTGAAGTACTCGTGAGGCAAGGTATTGTGCCAGGCTTTATTATCCCTGCACCAACAGGAGTTCTACAAATGATTATCGATAATTGGCGAGTATTATTTTTGGAGCATTTAAAGGCAACTGCAATCGAATTTTTCATTGGCTTTTTAATAACAGTTCTATTAGGGGTGTCACTGGCTATCGGGATGTTTTGCTTTAAACCTATTGAAAAAGTAATGTATCCGGCCGTCATCATTTCGCAAATGATTCCGATTATTGCACTATCCCCCATTTTTGTACTGTGGTTTGGTTATTCCATTTGGAGTAAGGTGGCAGTAACGGTGCTTATCTCATTTTTCCCTATTGTGGTGAGCACGTATGATGGTTTACGAGCGTGCGATAAAGATTATATTGAACTATTTCGTTCAATGGGGGGCATCAAGCAAGCAGATTTTTCTAAAGTTACATATCCCAATGGCGCTACCCTCATTTTTCTCGGGCTTTAAAATGGCTATCGTATTTGCACTAGTAGGGGCAACCATTGGGGAATGGTTAGGTGCAAGTGAGGGGTTAGGCTATTACAGCCGGAGAATGTCTGGAAATTTGAATGCGGAAGGTGTATTTGCGGCAATTACGATATTAACTTCTGTAGGAATCCTACTGTTTGCGTTCGCCACATGGATTGAGCGAATGGTTCTTAGAAAATGGAAATATGAAAATTAGAGGAGAAACAGAAAATGAATAATTGGAAAATTCCTATTGGATTGCTGTTGCTAGCCATCATGTTGGTGGGGTGTAGTAATGATAAAACAGCATCTGAAAATGGAGAATCAGAATTAGAGGAAATATCGATTATGCTCGATTGGTATCCGAACGCAGTACACGCGGCACTTTATGTTGCGCAGGAAAAAGGCTATTTTGAGGAGCATGGCTTAGATGTTGAGATCCAAATGCCTGCAGATACAAATGACCCGTTAAAGCTTGCTGCAACTGGGAAGGTCGATTTAGCAATTAGCTATCAAAGTCAAGTCGTGCAATCAAGAGCAGAAGAAATACCGGTTGTATCGGTTGCTACTTATGTTCGTCATTCACTTGACTCTATTATGATGAAAAAAGAAGCAGGGATTAATTCACCAAAGGATTTGGAAGGGAAAAATGTAGGCTATCCATCCACTGTGATAACGGAAGCGGTTATAAAAACAATGGTAGAACATGATGGTGGAGATTTTAGCAAAGTGAAAATGACAGATGTGGGATGGGATTTAATGCCTGCAGTTGCAACAGATAAAGTAGACGCAATCGGTGGTGGTTACATTAACCATGAATTGGTGTTGCTCAATAAAGAAGGCTATGAGATGGATTCTTTCCGATTGGATGATTATGGTGTACCGGATAATTACGAGCTTGTTATTGTAACTGGTGAAAATACCTTTAATAAGAAAAAAGATTCGATTGAAAAGTTTTGGCAGGCTGTTACCAAAGGACAACAGTTTGTAAAAGAAAATCCAGATGCCGGATTACAAATTTTATTGGCAAATGAAAATGCAGACTCCACATTAAATGCTGAAGTTGAAAAAGAAAGCTTGAAAATTCTTCTACCATTAATGGAGGATGAAGGCGTATCGTTTGGTTACCAAGACGAAGAAAGTTGGCAGAACGTAGCAAATTGGCTGTATGAAGCTGGCGTAATTTCTACAGAGGTTGAACCTCAACAATTTGTACAAAATATCGTACCAAAATAACAGCAGAGGGGGAATTAAAACATGAATCAAACAAGAAAGTTAACGTACACAGCGATTCTTGCAGCGATCACCACAGCATCCAGTAGTGTAATCTACATTCCACTAGGCTTTGCTAAAATTTTTCCGATTCAACATTGTGTCAATATCCTGTCAGCTGTAATGCTTGGTCCATGGTATGCAGTAATAGGTGCTTTTCTTACCTAAACAATGCGGAACTTTCTAGGCACTGGATCGATTTTTGCTTATCCAGGCAGTATGATTGGAGCTTTTCTTGCAGCCTTTCTTTATCAGAAAACGAAGAAGCTAAGCTTTGCTGCTGTTGGTGAAGTTATTGGCGCACTAGCAACCTATCCGATAGCAATCTTACTACTAGGACAGGAGGCAACTCTATTTGGATTTATACCAGCATTTACGATGAGTTCTTTTGCGGGTGCCCTGTTGGGATATATCATGTTAAAAGCAATGGTACAAAATAAAGCATTTAGCGGTATGCTACAAATGAAAATAAAATAACACAAAAAAGGGAAATCAAAAGTCTAACGTAGATTTTTGATTTCCCTTTATTCAATCAAGAGTGCGTATTATCGAAACTCTTGATTTTTTATTTTTGATAGCAATTAAATAAGCAGCAAATTTATTTTTTTAAGTTATTTTGGATTTCTTTCATTAATGTTTCTGCACCTTCAGCGGATAAAATTAATTTTCCGCCTACTAAACGCATGTTTTCATCAGAAACTTCACCAGTAACTGCACATGTCATGTTAGGCATATATTTTTTTAAGATGATTTTGTCATCATCCACGTAAATTTCTAAAGCATCTTTTTCAGCAATGCCTAATGTACGGCGTAATTCGATAGGGATTACTACACGTCCTAATTCATCTACTTTTCGTACGATACCTGTTGATTTCATATTAATATTTCCTCCTATATCAAAAAGTTGTTTAAATTCGTCAAAATTCGACATTCAATCCGTGTCTATTTAAAATCATACCAACTAATACCATATACGTCAATTATTTAGCATTCATATTTTCTTCATTTTAGGAACTTTTTTGTCATATTTGTACTATGGGATGAATTTATAAAAAATATTTACTATAAAATATTTTTAATAGTCAAAAAGCTTTAATAAATTCCCAACTTTTGTTTCAACTTTTCGACATGTAGGAATTCCAATAAACTTTCATTGAAACAAATTTCGTACTTCGTTAGAATAAAGAATATACTTAACAAACAAATGGAGGCACTTTCGTGAGTGAAAAACAAACATTCTATATAACAACCCCAATTTATTATCCAAGTGGCAAGTTCCACATTGGTACAGCGTATACAACGGTTGCATCAGATGCAATTGCACGGTACAAGCGTTTAAAAGGTTTCGACGTACGTTTTTTAACTGGTATGGATGAACATGGTCAGAAAATCCAGGAAAAAGCGCAAGAATCAGGAATGGATCCGCAAGATTATGTGAATGAAATTGCGGAAGGCGCTAAAAAATTATGGAATACTATGGATATTTCCTATAATGACTTTATTCAAACTACCGAAAAGCGCCATACAGATGCGGTAGAGAAAATTTTCCAAAAGTTTTTGGACAATGGCGACATTTATAAAGGCGAATATGAAGGGCTTTATTGTGTACCTTGTGAGTCTTACTATACTGAGACGCAATTAGTCGATGGAAAGTGCCCGGATTGTGGCCGGGATGTTCAAAAGGTCAAAGAAGAATCTTACTTCTTTAATATGAAAAAATATGCTGGTCGATTACTTGCTTATTACGAAAATAATTTAGAATTTATCGAGCCGGAATCTCGTAAAAACGAAATGATTAACAACTTTATTAAACCAGGGCTAGAGGATTTATCCGTATCACGCACATCTTTTGACTGGGGGATTAAAGTTCCTGGAAATCCTAAGCATGTCATTTATGTTTGGGTTGATGCATTATCAAACTATATTACATCTTTAGGCTATGGCTCGGACAATGAAGAGCTGTTTAATAAATACTGGCCAGCAGATGTCCATGTAGTTGGGAAAGATATCGTCCGCTTCCACACAATTTATTGGCCAATTTTCTTAATGGCATTGGACTTGCCATTGCCGAAGAAAATTTTTGCGCATGGTTTCATTATGATGAAAGATGGCAAAATGTCGAAATCTAAAGGCAATGTTGTGTATCCGGAAATGTTAATCGAGCGATACGGATTGGATGCAACACGCTATTTCCTATTGCGTGAGCTGCCATTTGGTCAAGATGGCGTATTTTCACCGGAATCATTCGTTGAGCGTACAAACTTTGATTTGGCAAACGACTTAGGAAACCTTTTAAACCGAACAGTTTCAATGATGAATAAATATTTCTCTGGAATCATTCCTACTGAAAATTTACAGGAAACTGAATATGATGCGGCATTAAAAGAACATGCTGAAAATGTACGTGTTAAATATGAAGAAAGTATGGATAAAATGCAATTTAGTGTCGTACTTTCTGAATTATGGACACTTGTATCACGCACAAATAAATATATTGATGAAACATCTCCGTGGGTATTGGCAAAGGATGAAGCGGATAAACCGAAGTTGGCTGCTGTAATGAATAATTTGGCAGAAAGTTTACGACATATTGCAGTCATGGTTCAACCTTTCATGACAAACGCTCCAAAGCAAATTATTGAACAATTAGGCCTTGATGAGAAATTATTAGCATGGGACACGATTGAAACATTCGGCAATATTATTCCACAAAATATTAAAGTTGTAGAAAAGGGTACACCAATCTTCCCTCGACTCGATGTGGAAGTCGAAGTGGCATATATCCGCGAACAGATGCAAAGCTCTGTAAAAACTTCTGAACAAGAAGAAACAGTCTCTGTGGAAGCTCCACAAACAGAGGAAATTACTATTGATGATTTTATGAAAGTAGATTTGCGTGTTGCAACGGTTTTAGCATGTGAACCAGTGGCAAAAGCAAAGAAATTATTGAAGCTTCAACTGGACTTGGGCTATGAGCAACGCCAAGTCGTATCAGGTATTGCAGAGCATTACAAACCAGAAGAATTAATCGGCAAAAAAGTAATTGTCGTTGCAAACTTGAAGCCTGTTACATTGCGCGGTGAGCTATCTGAAGGTATGATTTTAGCGGGCTCGCATGATGGTGTATTAACATTGGCCACTGTTGATCCGAAATTAACGAACGGCGCACAAGTGAAGTAATTCGTAAAGAGTCTGTTGGACAAGGAGTGTTCAGCAGACTTTTTCATTATTTATACAATAGTATTTTACAAAAAGTATATTAGCATAACTTTTAGGTGGTTATAAAAGGAAAATTATTAGGTGTTTAGTTGTAATAACAGTTTTTTATATAGTTCAAATGACAAATCGGCAAAGTTTTGTAATTTATATGTAATGATTCTGAAAACTAAGAAATATTAACAATGAGTACAATACACGATAGGAGAAATGATAATGAGCACATATATCGATACACATGTCCATTTAAACGCAGATCAGTATAACGAGGATTTACAGGATGTAATCGATCGGGCAATTGCTGCAAAAGTAGAGAAGATGGTTGTAATCGGCTTTGATAAAAAAACGATTGAACGCGCAATGCAGCTTGCAGAGGATTATGATTTCATTTATGCAGTCATTGGCTGGCATCCAGTAGATGCGATTGATTGTACAGATGAATATTTAGCATGGATTGAACAGCTTGCAGCGCACCCGAAAGTAGTCGGAATCGGGGAGACAGGACTGGATTATTATTGGGATAAATCACCGAAAGATGTGCAGCAGCATTGGTTCCGGAAGCAAATTCATTTAGCGCAAAAATTGGATTTGCCAATTATTATTCATAACCGTGATGCAACAGGAGACGTCGTACGCATTTTGAAAGAGGAAAATGCGGCATCAGTTGGCGGTATTATGCATTGTTTTGGCGGGAGTGTTGAAACAGCATATGAATGCATAAACATGAACTTTATGATTAGTCTTGGAGGACCTGTCACATTTAAAAATGCACGTCAGCCGAAAGAGGTAGCGGCCGAAATTCCGCTGGAGCATATATTGATTGAAACGGATGCACCATATTTAGCACCACATCCATATCGGGGCAAGCGAAACGAACCAGCTTTTGTTACGTTGGTCGCTGAGGAAATTGCTCGTTTGAAAGAATTGCCGGTGGAGGAAGTAGCGTATAAAACGACTGAAAATGCAAAGCGCTTTTTCAAAATAGAGCAATAAAAAAATGAAGTAAATGGTGAACAAAATAATTTGGAATTGCCATGCTGAATTTTGAGGAATTTATATTGCATTTATTTTTTTCGCCTAAAAAATTTTCAATAATGTTTAAAGTTTAATTTCGCCTCCAATACTAGTTGTGTCACTAGTTTGAATAAAATATATAATTTTTCGGAAATTCATTTCTATTGACAGTACGAAAACTAGCCCGTATAATCCAACTTTGTATTAAGGAGGCGTTATTTTCATGTCAAATCATTCCATGAAAAGCCAGTTCTTAGGATCATTGAGGAATAAGCAAACAGGAGTCCGAATTATATCAGTAGTCCTGTTTGTTTCTGTAATTGCATTCGTTCTTTACCATGGGACGAAAACTCCCGTTATGTTTACTGCGAACGGTGAGACATCAAAAGTTTACACACACGCAACTACGGTTGATGAGCTTTTAGCAGCTCAGAATATAGATTTAACGAAGTATGATAAAGTATCACCCTCACTGAGTACCAAGATTGATAGTGGAATGTCAATCAAATGGGAACAGGCAAAAGAAGTAGTAATTTCAGTTGATGGAAGTCAGTCAAAAGTTTGGACAACTGAAAATGTAGTGAAGAACATTTTGGAAGAAGCAAATATTGAAGTAACAGAGCATGATCTTGTATCACAAAGCTTGGATACAGAAGTAGGAGCAGATAACAAAATCGATATTCAAAAGGCGTTTCAGTTAACGCTTGTCGATGGCTTAGAGAAGAGACAAGTATGGTCCACTTCGACTACGGTCGCTAACTTTTTAAAACAACAAGAGATTCAGTTAGACGAATCTGATCGGGTCGACAAAGATTTGGAGTATGTTATCACCCCAAATGATAAAATCGCAGTTGTTCGCGTAGAAAAGGTTACCGATGTAGTGGAAGAATCAGTAGATTTCGCAATTGAAAAGAAAAATGATTCTTCTTTATTGAAGGGTAAAGAAAAAGTTGTAACAGAAGGTAAAAAGGGTAAAGTGGAGCGTACGTACAGTATCGTAAAAGAGAACGGTAAAGTCGTATCGAAAAAGGTGGCTTCCGAAAAAGTATTGGAAGAACCGAAAACAGAAGTCGTATCTGTAGGTACAAAAGTTGTCACTGCAAGCGTTTCCCGTTCCGGTGAACCGGCTTCGGGGAAAGAATTTTACGTAGAAGCGACAGCATATACACCATATTGTGCAGGCTGCTCAGGTATTTCGGCGGCAGGTATTAACCTGCGCGCAAATCCGGAATTGAAGCTGATCGCGGTTGATCCAAGCATCATACCATTAGGCACAAAAGTATGGGTAGAAGGCTATGGCCATGCTGTAGCAGGCGATACAGGCGGTGCGATCAAAGGGAATAAAATCGATATTTTAATGCCGACAAAATCCGAAGCATATAGCTGGGGGCGTAAAAAAGTTCGCATTAAAGTATTAAAATGATTTATATGTGCTGTTGTTTTTAACCCTGCTTTATTTAAGTAGAACGCTAAAGCATCGGACTGAAACAATGGCATCTTCCAAAATGTATAATAGCTTTCTCGCTTGTTGACTGCTGGCGGGGAAGCTTCTTTTCGTACTAAAGGAAATTATAAATTCTTTTCTTCCTCACAAATCATGTGTTGAAGTATCAAGACACATTCTATGGTAAAATAGCGAAAGACTATGTTAGAAATGAGGAACGTTTCTTGGATATACAAGAGATTATTGTTGTAGAAGGAAAAGACGATACAACAGCAATTAAACGTGCAACAGGGGCGGATACGATTGAAACGAATGGCTCCGCAGTTTCAGATGAAGTATTGCGCCGGATTGCACATGCACAAAAGAAGCGAGGCGTCATTGTATTTACGGACCCTGATTACCCGGGCCGTCGCATTCGCGCCATTATAGAAGAGCGGATACCAGGTGTGAAGCATGCGTTTTTAGTAAAGGCAAAAACAATTGCCAAAAACGGTAAAGGTTTAGGGATTGAACACGCAAATGATGAGGATATCCGTGAAGCATTAAGCAATGTTTATACATTGGCGGATTCCCAAATTGAAGAAAAAATTACACTTGAAGATTTAATGACAGCCAAACTGATCGGCCACCCGCAATCCAAAAAGCGACGCGACCAGCTAGGTGAAATTTTAAATATTGGAATGACAAACGGCAAACAGCTGCATAAACGATTGAGAATGTTTCAAATAACAATCGAGCAGTTTGCAGAAGCAATTTCGCAATTAGATCAGGAGGATACGCATGCATAAAGACATCGCGACACCGATTCGTACGAAGGAAATTTTAGAGAAATACGGATTTTCGTTTAAAAAGAGTTTAGGTCAAAATTTCTTGATTGATCCGAATATATTACGCAATATCGTCAGCCATGCAAGCTTAACGGAAAATAGCGGGGCGATTGAAGTCGGTCCTGGTATTGGCGCATTGACAGAGCATTTAGCGCGGGATGCGAAAAAAGTAGTATCATTTGAAATAGATCAACGCCTATTGCCTGTGCTGGAAGATACGCTAAGCCCTTATGATAATGTGAAAATAGTGCATTCAGATATTTTAAAAGCAGATGTAGCGAAAGTGATTGCAGAAGAAATGCCAGGTATTGAAGATATTATGGTTGTAGCGAACTTGCCTTACTATGTAACAACACCGATTTTAATGAAGCTCTTAAATGACCGTTTGCCGATTCGCGGCTTTGTAGTCATGATGCAAAAGGAAGTGGCCGATCGCATTACGGCAAAACCAGGTACGAAAGCATATGGTTCGTTATCGATTGCGATTCAATATTATGTAACCGCCGAAATTGCGATGGTCGTTCCAAAAACTGTATTTATGCCACAGCCTAATGTGGATTCAGCTGTTATTCGATTAATAAAGCATGAGACACCGCCAGTAAAGGTAATCGATGAGGATTTCTTATTCGAAGTGTCACGCGCCTCGTTTGCGCAACGCCGTAAAACAATTTTAAACAATTTGCAAAATGGGCTTGTGAATGGCAAGCAAAATAAAGAACGTATCGTTCAGGCGCTTGAAGAGGCAGGAATCGACCCAGCTCGCCGTGGTGAAACACTGACAATTCAAGAATTTGGTAAATTATCCGATTGCTTGTATCCAAATTTTTGTGTTCGACAATAATGTGAATTTAGGACTAAAAAATTCAAAAAAACTTTAGAAAAAAGTTGACGACTTTGTATAGCGGTGATAAAATATTATATTTTATTGACATTTTAATTACATCATGGTATACTATTTTACAGTGAGGTGTATGCGAAAATGCCAAAAACGTTAGCAGACATTAAAAAGTCATTAGATAGTCATTTAGGTAAACGTTTGCAATTAAAAGCAAATGGTGGTCGCAAGAAAACAATTGAATGCGAAGGCGTCTTAAGTGACACTTATCATGCAGTGTTCGTCATTGAACTAAAGCAAGAAGATAATGCGTGCAAGCGCGTTTCTTACAGTTACACAGATATACTTACCGAAGCAGTAGAGATTACTTTTTTAGATGATGCTGTAGCTACCATCAAATAGTTTTTCTAGTACTTATTTTAATATTTTAAAAAAAGCGCTCATTATAAGTGAGTGTTTTTTTATTTTTTGCACATGCTAAAAGCGTCAACGAAAAAGGAGGTTTTTTGCATGGCAAGACAAAAAATCATGTCGAGTCGTCTAAAGGAAGAGATTGCAAAAGAACTTGGATTTTATGACGTAGTTCAACGTGAGGGCTGGGGCGGTATTAAAGCCCGTGATGCAGGAAACATGGTGAAGCGTGCGGTTGAAATGGCGCAGGAAAGCCTGGCTGAACAATCAAGGCAACACAACCAAAAATAAGTTGACGCAAAAGATGGCACCATCGTAGGCATCCGCTTACGGTGGTGTTATTTTAATTTACCATTCAGCTGAGAAAAATGCGTTGTATGAGCAGTAAATTGCAAAGAAAAGTGAAAGCTTTCTTGCATAATACGCGGCCTCCGTATGGTAAAATAGGAACATTAGAATTTAAATCGCGTATTTGCATATATGCGTGCCTTATATAGTAGGAGGAATATTCAATGTTATATGTAAAAGCACCCGCAAAAATCAATTTAACCCTTGATGTGCTTTATAAACGTCCTGACAATTACCATGAAGTGGAAATGATTATGACGACAGTCGATTTAGCGGATCGAATCGGACTGGAATCGCGTGCAGATGGCCAAATCAAAATTGTTTCGACAGATAATTTTGTTCCGGATGACCAAAGGAATTTTGCATATCAAGCAGCAGAGCTAATAAAAAGTACATACGGCATTAAAGAAGGAGTCACGATTTCCATCGAAAAGCAAATTCCGATAGCGGCAGGTTTAGCCGGCGGGAGCAGTGATGCAGCAGCTACATTGCGCGGGCTGAACGAACTTTGGAATTTAAACCTGTCGTTGGACGAGCTAGCAAAGCACGGGGCAAAAATCGGTTCGGATGTGTCATTTTGCGTATATGGCGGTACGGCATTGGCTACAGGACGAGGGGAGCAAGTTGAAGAATTACAAGCGCCTCCAACTTGCTGGGTCGTATTAGCAAAGCCGAAAATCGGAGTTTCTACAGCAGATGTGTATGGCGGATTAAATATAGAAGGATTGCAGCATCCTAATACAAAGCAAATGATACGGGCAATAGAAACGAATGATTACGAATTAATGTGTGCTTCACTTGGAAATGTTTTGGAAACTGTAACATTTAAGCTGCATCCAGAAGTGATTACGATTAAAGAACAAATGCAGCGCTTTGGAGCGGATGCCGTTTTAATGAGCGGCAGCGGTCCGACAGTATTTGGATTAGTGGAAAATGAGGCGCGTGTCAGCCGCATTTACAATGGGCTGCGCGGTTTTTGCGAGGAAGTATATGTAGTACGTATGTTAGGGGAACGAAATCCACTTGCATAAAGGCGTATAATTATGGTAATTTGACTATTAAACATTCGTATTTTAATTATTAATATTTGGGAGAGGATCGCATGAAATGGAAGCGTAGTGAACGCCTTGTAGATATGACTTATTATTTGCTTGAGCATCCACATCAGTTGATCCCGCTAACTTATTTTTCTGAGCTTTACAGTTCTGCAAAATCTTCAATTAGCGAAGATTTAACAATTGTGAAGGAAACATTTGAAGAAAAAGGAATTGGGCTTTTAATAACCGTCCCTGGCGCAGCAGGCGGTGTTAAATATATCCCTAAAATGGCGGAACAGGAAGTTCTTGAAGTAATTGGGGAATTTATGGTGGAATTAGGTCAATCGGATCGATTATTGCCTGGTGGCTATTTGTTTATGACGGATCTTTTAGGAAATCCGGAATTAATGAATCGTGTCGGTAAAGTATTTGCAAGTGTCTTTGCGAATCAGCAAATTGATGTTATTATGACGGTTGCGACAAAGGGGATTTCAATTGCCCATGCGATTGCAAGACATTTGAATGTCCCGGTTGTTGTCGTACGGCGTGACAGCAAAGTGACGGAAGGATCAACAGTAAGCATTAATTATGTATCCGGATCTTCTCGTCGTATACAAACGATGGTTTTATCGAAGCGCAGTATGAAAAGCGGGCAGCGTGTATTAATTACCGATGACTTTATGAAAGTCGGCGGCACGATGAATGGCATGAAGAATTTACTAGAGGAGTTCGATTGTGAATTAGCAGGGATTGCAGTATTAGTTGAGGCACAGCATGCTGATGAAACTTTAGTAGATGATTATTATTCTTTAGTAAAGTTACAAGAAGTGAATGAGAAAGATCGCACTATTGCATTAAGTGAAGGTAATTTTTTTTCAAAAGGAGAGAAATTAAAATGAAAACAGTTTCAACAACAAATGCGCCGGCAGCAATCGGTCCATATGCACAAGGAATCATCGTAAATAATATGTTTTACTCTTCAGGGCAAATTCCACTTACTTCTTCAGGAGACCTCGTTGATGGCGATATCGGGGCACAAACACATCAAGTATTCGAAAACTTAAAAGCCGTTTTGGCAGCAGCCGGATCTTCTTTGGACAAAGTTGTGAAAACGACTGTATTTATGAAAGACATGAATGACTTTGCAGCAATGAATGACGTTTATGCTTCTCATTTCGGCGAGCACAAGCCAGCGCGTTCGGCAGTAGAAGTTGCACGTCTGCCAAAAGACGTGAAAGTAGAAATTGAAGTTATTGCATTGGTAAAATAAATATTGATTTAGCGGGCGTGTCAGAAGTTAAAAACTTTTAGCACGCCTTTTTCATGTAAAATTTAAGTGAAATATTACTAATTTGCTACAAAAATGCAGAATATTTCATTAATTTTAATAATTATAAAAATTGTAGATAGAAAAAAATTACATTCTATTGTATTCTATTGATAAATGGTGCAAATTTAGAAATTAAATGTATGAGAGAAGGGAAATAGTCTTTTTTCTCGAATACTAAAAACTAATAAATGCATCTAAGCACAGGAGGGTATTCATAATGGAAGTAACTGATGTAAGATTGCGACGCGTTCAAACGGATGGACGTATGCGCGCAATTGCCTCGATTACACTGGATGATGAGTTCGTCATTCATGATATTCGTGTAATTGATGGAAATGCGGGTTTATTTGTAGCAATGCCAAGTAAAAGAACACCAGATGGCGAATTCCGAGATATCGCACATCCGATCAATTCAAATACGCGCAATAAAATCCAGGAAATTGTTTTGGAAGCTTTTCATGCATCCACTGAGGAAAATACAGATGATGCATTGGAATTAGAAGAAGCGAATGTGTAAGGAATATTTAGGGGGTCACTCAAATTGAGGAGGCTCTTTTTTTGATTTTAAGGAGATTCATAGACGTCGCAAAAATATAGAATGATGCAAATTTTATATGCTGGAAGATCAACTATATTAAACAAAGCAAAGCTCCCCTTCAATTGTTTCCGACAATTGGGGGAGCGATCATTACTGCCTGATAGACGGAATTATTCTGTCACAGGCTGTACGGGTGTTTTCTTCAGCTCTGGATGCGCCATTTCCACGATTGATGGGCGAAGCAATAATAAAACCAAACCTGTTAAAATAAGCCCGCTTACGAATAAAACATGCTGGGCCGGCAAAATATCATATAGCACACCGTACATAAGCGTTCCCACAGGCATCGCACTCATCGACATCATCTCAATAATGCCGAACACACGGCCGCGATATTCCTCATCAATGGATGTTTGGAACATCACCCCAAGCGGCGTATTTGTAACAACACCTAATGAGCCAAATATGAACATAATAATGAAATAATAAATGAAGTTAAATGTGTTTGATAGCTGTAAAACGAGCGGCAAACCTGCAAGAATCACGATTAATGATGTAATTAAAGTTGAACGTTTTACAAGCTGCAGCGGGTACTTAACATTTGCACGTGATGCAAAATAAAGCGATGTTACCAACACTCCGACCGCACCCCCAGCCTCTGTAATACCGATGAGCTTTGGATCAAGTTTTAATAATGTTAATAAAATATAGTCTCCGCCAACATTGACAGACATGAAAAATAAATTCAGCCATAATGCCACCCATAAAATGGCTTTGATAACAGGCTTTTTATTGACATAACGAAAGCCTGCCTTGAAGCTTTCAAGCATTGTTTCCTGTTTTACATCTGTTCCTGTTGCATGCTTTTTAAAGAGTTCAAAATCCATTGTGGCTTCTAATGTGATCGTAATAACCGCTGCGATAATAAAGATGAAAAGGAAAATCTCCATCGAAACAAAGCCGAATAGCATACCGCCGAAGATTGGGCCGCTGATGCCTGAAATGGAATATGATAATTGGTTGAAACTCATAGCTTTTTGCAGGCGGGCCTCATCTACCAAGTTGGCAATCGAAGCGGAGAACGCAACGCTTGTAAATGTGCTGAAAATGCTGTTAAACACAGTTGCCGTATAAACGGCGATAAGCGATAAACCAAATTCATGTGTGTATAAAAGCAGGGTTGATACAGTCAAAATAACACCGGCTTGCCCTCCAAGCACAAGCCTTTTCCGGGAAACACGGTCACCAATCAGACCTGCAATAGGCGAAACAATGGTACGGGGCAAGTAGCTTAAAATAATATTAAGCGCGAAGCTTAACGAAGAACCTGTCATTGAAAGAATGTACATACTGATACCAAAGCTATAAACATGCGATCCAAGCGAACCAATCATTTTGCTCACTAAAAATGTGTATAAATGATAAGTCGCTTTTTTTAATTTACCGTGATCTGTCATATACAAAACCCCTTTTGTTTAATCTTATTAAACTTATAATACGAAATTGAAATGGATTTCGCAACAATAAAATTTAATTTAATTTAAAAAAATTGAAAATTTAACTCTAAATTATTATTCAAAAGTTTATTTAAATTAAAATTATTTATTTCGGAGGGCGGATTTGGTACACTGTTTTTAGTGAGGTGGCGACGTGATCAATATAGGTGAAAAAATTAAACAGTTGCGCAAAGAACGCAAAATGACGCTCGCACAGGTAGCAGGGACTCGTTTGTCAAAAGGGATGCTAAGCCTGATTGAAAATGGCAAGGCACAGCCGTCGATGGAAAGTTTGCAGCATATCGCAAAGCAGCTGGGCATTGATGTGGCAGAATTGATGCAGTCAAAGGATACGCAAGAGGTGAAGGAATTTTATTTAAAAATCGAATCGCTTGCCGCGCAGTTGAACAAATTGTATGAAGAAGCCGACCATCGTGAAAAGAGCGGGGAAATTTATACGCTTATAGGGCCTTATATTGCCGGGAACAAGCTAAACGGCAGCACATATGAGGAAATTCGCTTAACGGAACTGTATTATTTAATGCGCCATTATTTGGACATTACGCCTAATATGGACGGCTTTGTACAATGTATTGAGCGCTATAAACAAATTCATGTGTATTCAAAGGTGGTAAGCGGCTATCGCCGTTTAGGCAGTATCGAATTCCAGGTTCAAAAATACGAGCAATCGATTAATTGGATGCAAAAAGGTGTTCATTGTATTGAGCAGTTTGGCGCATTTGTCGGGGAAATTGAAAAGCTTGATTTATATTATAATTTAACGGTTGTTTATGCGGCGCTCAATAATGAGGAGCAATCAGAGAAGTATTTACAGCTGGCGCTGAAAATTGCGCATGAGGAGAAAATTTTATATCGCATGAACGATTTTTACCGCTATTTGTTTTTCATTCATGTAATGAAAGGCGAGGGTGAAAAGGCGCTCGATTATTTAATGAAAATTCAGGCGTTTTCGGTCATCCTGGAAGATCCGATTGATTTGGCTATTGAAGGATTATTGCAGCTTGCCTACTGGAACTATATCGAAAAAGCATATGAAAAGGTCATTGCAACCCCGTTCAATTACTATGATGCTAAAGGAAATATAAAAATGCAGCTTGATCAATTTATAAAAGGCGAAAGGGCTTTTGCTTACTATCAGTTGCGGCAGCTGGACGAGGCTTCTGAACTGTTGTCGGATATTGAAGGACCGAAACTGCATCACCACCCATCCGATGCATCGCGTTTATACCGCTCGTTTGCAATCCGCGCACTTTGTCTTTTTGAAAAAGGCGATGCGGAAAAAGCCAAGCGCGATATTTTGTATGCGGCAAACGGTGTGAAAGATTATGCCCCGTCACTCGATAAGGCGTTTATCGATGAGGCATACGCGAAAATTATGTAATATTATGAACCCATTGCCCGGAAATTTGCGAGTGATGGGTTTTTCTTTTATGTCTTAGTCCTTTCCATTTGAATCAATGAGTAAGATTGCGCAAATAAATAAAAACCGACGGAATTATAGAGGGAAATCACTCAAAAAAGGACAGCGTTATTTGGGAAAAAGAAAAGAGACTAAACTTCTACAAATATTTTAAATTCAAACATTTGTCAAGTCTGAATGCCTTGAAAAGATTGTGAATTTACTATATAGTCATAAGAGAAAATGAGCTAAAATGGAGGACTTGTAATATGACAAATATTTTTGCGGTCGTATTGGCTGCTGGTCAAGGTACGCGAATGAAGTCCAAATTATATAAAGTGCTTCACCCTGTATGCGGTAAGCCAATGGTAGAACATGTAATAGAACATATTGGCTCACTAAATGCAGAACGTGTCGTAACAGTTGTAGGACATGGCGCTGAGCTTGTACAAGAAACACTTGGGCATAAAAGCGAGTATGTTCTTCAAGAAGAGCAGCTTGGTACGGCACACGCGGTACAGCAAGCGGAGCCAATTTTAGGAGGACTTACAGGAACTACACTTGTCGTATGCGGAGATACTCCTTTAATCCGTCCTGAAACGATGCAGGCGCTACTCGATCACCATACTTCACAAAGTGCAAAAGCCACTATTTTGACAGCGGTTACACATAACCCGACTGGCTATGGCCGGATTTTACGTAACGAAGATGGCCAAGTATCGCAAATCGTTGAGCAAAAAGATGCTACATCTGAACAACAGCTTGTAAAAGAGATTAATACAGGTACGTATTGCTTTGACAATGGGGCACTGTTCGAGGCGCTCAAGCAAGTAAACAATGAAAATGCGCAAGGTGAATACTATTTGCCGGATGTCATTGAAATTTTACAAAAGCAAGGGGAGGTCGTTGCAGCATATGTAACGGACAACTTCGACGAAACGTTGGGTGTCAATGATCGCTTTGCTTTATCACAAGCTGAAGAACTGATGCGTGCTCGTATTAATGAGCGTCATATGCGCAATGGTGTAACAATCATTAATCCCATTTCTACACATATTAGTGCAGATGCAGTAATCGGCAGTGATACAGTTATCTTACCTGGTGTCATCATTGAAGGAAAAACGGTTATTGGCGAAGATTGTAAAATTGGTCCAAATAGTCACATTGTGGACAGTCAAATTGGCAATGCAACAACAATTCATAGTTCGGTCGTGTTAAACAGCCAGGTAGGAAATGAAACAGCGGTAGGTCCGTTTGCTCATTTACGTCCTGATTCTTCATTAGGAAATCACGTGAAAATCGGTAATTTCGTTGAAGTGAAGAAGAGTAAGTTAGGTGATGATACGAAAGTGTCTCATTTAAGCTATATTGGTGATGCAGAAGTCGGCAGCAATGTTAACATTGGCTGTGGATCTATTACTGTGAACTACGACGGTAAAAATAAATTCAAAACAATTATTGAAGACGATGTATTTGTAGGATGTAATTCGAACTTAGTAGCGCCTGTGACACTGAAAAAAGGTTCATTTATCGCTGCAGGCTCCACAATTACTAAAGAAGTTCCGGAAGATACGCTGGCAATTGCCCGTGCTCGTCAGGAAAATAAGCTAGGCTATATGAGTAAATTAAATTCAAAATAAAATTATTTAAAATACAGGAGGCCATCATGCCGTATCAATACGCTGACTCAAAATTAAAAATCTTCTCATTAAATTCCAACAATCCCCTTGCAAAAGAGATTGCAGATGAAATGGGTGTAGAACTAGGAAAATCATCTGTAAAACACTTCAGTGACGGAGAAGTCCAAATTAGCATTGAAGAAAGTATTCGAGGAATGGATGTATTCATCGTTCAATCTACTTCTGCTCCTGTTAATGAGCATTTAATGGAACTTTTAATTATGATTGATGCTGTTAAACGTGCATCTGCTCGTACAGTAAACGTTGTTATGCCTTACTATGGCTACGCACGTCAAGACCGTAAAGCAAAAGCGCGTGAACCAATCACTGCTAAATTAGTAGCAAACTTACTTGAAACTGCCGGTGCAACTCGTGTCATCGTATTAGATTTACACGCACCTCAAATCCAAGGTTTCTTCGATATTTTAATCGATCATTTAGTGGCAGTACCACTGCTTGCTGAACATTTCGGTTCAAAAGACTTTAACGAAGATGAATTAGTCATCGTTTCTCCAGATCATGGGGGTGTAACGCGTGCACGTAAAATGGCGGAGCGTCTAAAAGCCCCAATCGCGATTATTGATAAGCGTCGTCCGAAGCCGAACGTAGCGGAAGTCATGAATATTGTTGGTAATGTGGAAGGTAAAATATGTATTTTAATCGATGATATTATCGATACGGCAGGTACAATTACGATTGGTGCAGAGGCATTAATTAAGAGCGGCGCAAAAGAGGTTTACGCATGTTGTTCACATCCGGTATTGTCTGGTCCGGCAATCGAGCGTATTGAAAATTCTTCAATTAAAGAGTTGGTTGTCACAAACACAATTCAATTAAGCGAAGAAAAACTTTCTCCAAAAATTAAGCAATTATCTGTTGCAAAATTAATGGCGGATGCAATCTCTCGCGTTTATGAAAACAAATCAGTAAGTACATTATTCGACTAATCAAATCAAAAAGCCTGGGAATTCAATTTCCCGGGCTTTTTTTGACTCCTCTTTAAGTAAGCATATCTGTTTCGAATATTTGCAAAAAATCTGGCAATTGATTATGTTTAAATTATGCAGAGATAGGGAAAACATATCTCTGTACTACTATTTAAGGGGGACGATGGAAGATGACTACAGTATTACAAGCCAAAAAGCGGGACACTGGGAAACGTTCAACATTAACCCAACTTAGAAAAAATGGTCAGCTAGCAGGTGTGCTTTATGGCTATGGAACAGAAACTACGCCGATTTCGCTGGATTATAAGGAAACGGCAAAAGCAGTACAAGCCTACGGTTCCACAAGCGTGTTTAAAATTGACGTAGAGGGGAAAAAAGTGAATGCAGTGCTCACTGACATTCAGCGTGATGCCCTTAAAGGCCATGTAAAACACGTTGACTTCCTTGCAATCAATATGAAAGAAGAGCTCGAAGTGGATGTTCCAGTAGCATTAGTCGGAACTTCAGTTGGTGTGAAAGAAGGTGGGGTATTAACTCAACCGAATCATACATTGAAAATAAAAGTAAAACCAAGCGATATTCCAGATACAATAGAAGTCGATGTATCCGAATTAGCAGTTGGTGAGGCGTTATCCGTGGGTAATGTTCGTGGTCAATTTACCGGCTTTACGATTATAGAAGAGGATGATTACACATTGGCAACGATAACACCGCCAGCGCCGCCAGTTGAAGACGCCGATGCAGAAAATGTTACGGCGGATGATGTTGAGGCAACGGGAGAAAAATTATCGCCAGAAAGACCAGGACGAGAAGATTAAGGAAATATTGCAGAGCCGCTCTATTATATAGGGCGGTTTTTTCATTGTTAAGGAAACTATAGATTCTGGCATTGAAGATAACTTTACAAAAAGTGTTGTACCGGTTCAGGCAAACCGCGCCAACCCCTCGCACCTTTTGGCTCCTCCGTGCAAAAGAAGGACGTGGAAAAACTAAGATTATTTAAATTTTTTAATGAAAATAAGCCCTCCCTATATCAATTTAGATAAAATTACCATTTATAGGGAAATTCTGGCTCTCCATTAAGTTATGGGATTTTTTCCGTCTATTTATTGGAGTGGGCACTTAAACAGATTCCTCAACCGTTAACAGCGGCTCCCTTTGTCTCAAATTTCGGGAATCCGCCTCTTTTTTTCGGTCACCATCTTGCCGCTTCGCTTAAAATTCGCATAAATTTTCCTCGGGGATATTCAGCTAACGAATAAAATATTAGACATATTTCTTAAAGAAACGAGACCGATTGTTATGCCAGTAAAAAACTGTTAATTGAAATGGAAGCCCTGAATAAAGAAGACAGATTTCCAGCGCCCTCTGCAAAAGTTGTGGAACGTTTACTTTTGCGTGGGGTCCTCCAAAACTTGCGGCTCACACGATGTAAGTCATTGGGGGTATGCCACTCGACGCGGTGTTTTGCCCACTCGGAATTGAAAGGGCGCTTTTGTTCGTTATCTTTTTTTCAATTGCTTCCACACGGTGCGATGTATGCAGGCTGATTTCCTCTTAAAAATACCTTTTAAAAAAACTTCGACATCCGAAAGAAAATCAGTATAATGGGATAAAGATGAGTAAATATTAAGAAAATTAGAGGCCGTTATGAGAACACATAATGAAAAAATGAGCATTTATCATGGGATGGCATCTGCTGTTGCTCAAAATATGTCAAATAGCTATATCCCAATCTTTGCGATGACGATACTTGGTGCGACTAACTATCAAGTAGGCTTGATTAGTTCGCTTCCACCATTAGTTACGCTCTTAATGACACTACCGGCTGCAATTTTACTGAACCGGGCGATTGAGCAAAAAAGATTAGTGGCGTTTTCAGTATTAGCAGCAAGATTTGTATTTTTATTAATCGCATTTGTAAGCTATGTGCCAGGCAGTTTTGGCTCCTGGCTATTACTTGGGCTGATTGCGGCGATGAGTATCCCGAACACGATGGCGAATATGGGATGGCAGACATTTATCGGCAATATTATAGAAGACCATAGGCGGGCACAATTTTTCAGTGACCGCAATCGACTGCTTACGATTGTTGGTCTGGTCGTTACATTAGTAATTGGTATTGTCATGAGAGACGCAACCGCAAATGCGATGACATATCAAATTCTATTTATGTTTACATTTTTAATCGGGGTTGTGGAATTGATTTTTTTAATGAAGCATGATGAACCGATCCGGGAAGTGAATAAAGAAAAGAAGCGTGCAATGAATTGGGTAATTTTCAAAGATAATCAATACGTACTGTTTTTGGTAGTTGCGCTCGTTTTTAATTTTGGCTGGCAAATGGCATGGGGATTATTCAATATTTATAATATTCGTTATGCTGAAGCAACCATTTTCTGGATCAGCATGTTTAATGTCGGCAGCATGGTTGCACAAATTTTTTCATTTTCATTATGGCGGAAATGGTCGCAAAAACACGGGAATATGCGTGTGTTTGTCTGGGTAGCCTTTGGGATGTCGACGGCCCCGCTGCTTACGGTTTTATCAACGAATCATTATTATTTGGTCGTGATGTTTGTACTGTCAGGATTCTTTGTATCCGGGACCGTGCTGATTTTATTTAATTTGCTTTTGGAAAACTCTCCGGAAGATGTGCGCACGTATTGTATTACAACTTACAATGTGCTGCTTGCCGTCATAGCTTTTATTTCGCCGCAAATAGGCATTTGGCTGCTCGAAACTTATTCGATGCAAATTGCGATGTATTTATCGACGGCGATGCGCTTTTTAGCAGCAGTTGCGTTTTTTGTGCTGTATATTGTCAGGAAAAAGCGAAAGGTTTCATTATCGCAGCAGTAATCGACGATACATACTTTTAATTGAAATATATGATAAAATAAAGGCGATTAGAGAAAAAGGATGCGATTACTAGTGAAATTAATTATTGGTTTAGGGAATCCTGGGAAACCATATGAACATACACGCCATAATATAGGTTTTGATGTGATTGATGAATTGGCAAATCGGTGGAATGCGCCATTAAATCAAACGAAATTTAATGGTATGTATGCAATGGCCCATCGTCCTGAAGGAAAAGTCATTTTATTGAAGCCATTAACATATATGAATTTATCAGGAGAATGTGTTCGTCCTTTAATGGATTATTTTGATATAGAAATTGAAGATATTATTGTTATTTATGATGATTTAGATCTGGAAACGGGTAAATTAAGATTACGCGGCAAAGGAAGTGCTGGTGGACATAACGGGATTAAGTCATTAATTCAGCACTTAGGGACACAGGAATTTAATCGAATCCGTGTCGGAGTAAGCCGTCCGCCAGCAGGCATGAAAGTTGCGGATTACGTATTGGCCAAATTTTCAAAAGAGGATCAGCCAATTGTAAAAGAAGCTGTCGAAAAGAGCTGTGACGCTATTGAAACAGCTTTAACAAAGCCGTTTTTAGAAGTGATGAACAAATTTAACGGCGCATAAATTAATCAAATAATGGTTAGACTTTAATATACATAAGTGTTTAAAGGAGGCCATGGGAGATGCCTGTACGCTACCGCTGCAGACATTGTGAGGTAGAGATTGGTACTTTGCCTTTCAATGCAGAAGAAACGGTTCAAAAGCTTCATTTATTTGAAATAGGTGAGATCGATGACTTCATAAAGAAAGATGAACGGGGAGAAACGACCGTTTATAGCATTTGTGAACACTGTGAAGAGTCATTGCGTCAGTTTCCCGATTATTATGCGCTAAAAAAATGGTTACAGTAAAGGAGTTGCTTTGGTCGTATATAGTGCGCCAAGGCTTTTTCCATTTACATATTCGTTTCATTGAAAAGAGGAAGGGGATTATGCGTGGATACAATTCATCAATTATTTAAAAAAGATAAGCAGATTGATAATTTTATAGAGCAAATAAAGAAAAACATAGCTAATGACAACCTCGTGACAGGTTTAACAGGCAGTGCAAGGCCGGCATTGATTCATACGATTTATCAGGAGACGAATAAACCGATTTATATCATCTCGTCAAACTTGCTGCAAGCACAGAAAATGCTCGATGATTTAAGTGCATTAGTCGGCGAGAATCATGTGCATTATTACCCGGCCGAGGAATTTATCGCAGCGAATATGACGATTTCTTCGCCTGAATTGCGTGCACAGCGTATTGCGACATTAGGGAGATTGGTCAATAAAGAGCGCGGCATATACATTATCCCAGCGGCCGGGCTGCGCAATATGCTGAATGCGCCCAATGATTGGAACGGGTACGAGCTTTCAACAACTTTAGGCAAGGATATCGAAATTGCATATTGGTTAAACAAGCTCGTCGAAATGGGCTATATACGAACGGAAATGGTAACAACACCAGGCGAATTTGCGATGCGTGGGGGAATTTTGGATATTTACCCGCCATATGCGCAAAATCCGATACGAATTGAATTGTTCGATACAGAAGTGGATTCGATTCGCACGTTTTCTGCGGATGATCAGCGCTCTATCGATAAATTGGATAGTATAAAAATTTTGCCTGCAACAGAGCTGCTCCTTACGAAGGATGAACGAATCGCACTTGCGGAGCGTTTAGAAATAGCACTGGCAGCTAGCTTGAAAAAGGTCCGTAAACAAGAAACGCAAGAGTTGCTTATGCAAAATATCGAACACGATATTGAACTGCTTCGCCATGGCCATTTACCAGATCATATCGCGAAATACGGATCCTTATTATTCGGCAAGCCGCACTTTTTAGGAGATTACTTCCTGAGGGACGGCCTTATTTTGTTTGATGAACTGGGGAGAATCCAAGAGGTGATGGAAGCATGGGAGCGGGAGGAAATGAATGGTTCATCTCGCTGATTGAAGAAGGGAAAATGCTTCATGAGGTAAAGCCTTCGCATTCATTGAAAGAAGTGCTTTCAATGTTAGTACAACAGAAGATTTATTTTGCGCTGTTTACCCGCACATTTGCAGGGGTCACAATCAAAAAGACGGTCAACTTCTCATGCAAACCGATGCAGCAGTTTCATGGACAAATTGCTTTGCTGCAAAATGAAATCGAGCGTTGGGCACAGGAAAAGTTTATTGTTTTATTTACGGCAAATTCAGAAAACCGCATAAAGGCAATGCAAAATTTGCTGGATGACTACCATATCGCATCAACGATTGGCTATGCAGAGTCGCCGGGCATTTATTTGGTGAATACCGCATTGTCATCAGGCTTTGAACTGCCACTGCAAAAAATAGCAGTCGTAACAGATGATGAGCTATTTAAGCAACAGGCGAAGAAAAAATCGCGTCCACAGCAAATGACGAATGCTGAGCGTATTAAATCATATACCGAAATTAAGCCAGGTGATTATGTTGTTCACGTGCATCACGGCATCGGGAAATACATCGGTATCGAAACACTTGTCGTAAACGGAACACATCAGGATTATTTACATGTGCGCTATCGTGAAGATGATAAATTGTATGTGCCCGTCGATCAGATCGAGCTGATTCAGCGCTATGTGCCATCAGGCGAAAAAGAACCAAAGCTTCATAAACTTGGCGGAACGGAATGGAAAAAAACGCGTACGAAAGTTTCGAATGCTGTACAGGATATTGCCGATGATTTAATAAAGCTGTATGCAAAACGCGAAGCAGAGAAGGGCTTTGCATTTTCTCCGGATTCAGATGAACAACGGAGCTTTGAGGCAGCTTTCCCATATGAGGAAACAGAGGATCAATTACGGACGATTGCCGAAGTGAAGATAGATATGGAACGCGAACGCCCGATGGATCGCCTCGTTTGTGGTGATGTAGGCTACGGGAAGACCGAGGTGGCGATCCGTGCCGCTTTCAAGGCGATTTTGGATGGCAAGCAAGTAGCCTTTTTAGTGCCGACAACGATTTTGGCGCAACAGCATTACGAAACGATCTCAAAGCGTTTTGAAGACTATGCGATCAATGTCGGGTTATTGAGCAGGTTCCGCACGAAAAAGCAGCAAACGGATACATTAAAAGGTTTGCGTGAAGGAACGGTCGATATGGTGATCGGTACACATCGCATTTTATCAAAGGATGTT
This sequence comes from Solibacillus silvestris, assembly GCF_051967575.1. Classification (NCBI taxonomy): domain Bacteria; kingdom Bacillati; phylum Bacillota; class Bacilli; order Caryophanales; family Caryophanaceae; genus Solibacillus; species Solibacillus silvestris. Next base: position 27,903 of record NZ_JBQCJW010000024.1, on the reverse strand, counting down.
GTATATCAGGATTTAGGCCTGCTTATCGTTGATGAGGAGCAGCGTTTTGGTGTGACGCATAAAGAGAAAATTAAGCAATTGCGAACGAATGTCGATGTTTTAACATTAACAGCGACACCCATTCCGCGTACACTTCATATGTCGATGGTTGGAGTACGTGATTTATCTGTAATTGAGACACCTCCGCAAAACCGTTTCCCTGTCCAAACATATGTGATGGAGCATAATGGAGCGCTCATTCGTGAGGCGATTGAACGTGAAATGGCGCGCGGTGGACAAGTGTTTTATTTATATAACCGTGTAGAGGATATTGCAAGACGCGTGGAGGAAATTCAAATGCTCGTTCCTGATGCGCGTGTTGCGTTTGCGCATGGTCAAATGACTGAGGCAAAGCTTGAATCGGTTATTTTATCGTTCATTGATGGGGAATATGATGTGCTCGTGACGACGACAATTATTGAAACAGGCGTCGATATTCCGAATGTCAATACATTAATCGTCCATGATGCAGATCGAATGGGTCTTTCACAGCTTTATCAGTTGCGCGGGCGTGTTGGTCGCTCGAACCGAATTGCGTACGCATATTTTATGTATGAGCGGGACAAAGTGCTGACGGAAGTGGCGGAACAACGGTTGCAAGCGGTAAAAGAATTTACAGAACTCGGCTCGGGCTTTAAAATTGCGATGCGTGACTTGTCGATCCGCGGTGCGGGGAATTTACTTGGTGCCCAGCAACATGGCTTTATTGATTCCATAGGCTTTGACTTGTATTCGCAAATGTTGGAAGAGGCTGTGGAAGAACGCCGCAGCGGTGTGAAAAAGGAAGAGAAGCAAGAAATCGAAGTTATGCTGCATATCGATGCCTATATCCCGGATGCGTATATTCCGGATGGCTATCAAAAAATTCAGATGTATAAGCGAATTAAAGCAATGGAACGGATAGAAGATTATTTGGAAATCATAGATGAATTGCAAGATCGCTTCGGAGATTTACCGGTGGAAACAGAGAGGCTTATGCGTATTGCGCGCATGAAAGTGTGGGCTGCCGAGGCTGGCGTGCTTTCGATTAAAGAAAAGCAGCAAACAGTATCAATCATCCTTTCAGAAGAAGGAACAGCCAATGTAAACGGCGCGCAAATTGTGGAGCAATCGATGGAATTCGGCCGTGCAGTCGGATTTGGCATGGAAGGGGCGTATCTCGTGATAACAATAGATTATCATAAATGCGGCAATCATCTACCATTCGATGTCGTAGAAAAAATGATGCAACTTATCGTATCCGCGAAAAAAGATTCATAAAAAAAGAGAAGGGATGTTAAAAGTTTTTGCGCTTTAACATCCCTTCTCTTTTATGAGCGGAAACAAGTAATGGATTAAAGGATAGTCTGTTGGACACTATAATGTACACCGCCCGAATAATTTAAGCGCTGAAATAGTTCCTCGCGATTACGATGTTCCTGACGCAAACCTAATAATTGCTTTTCTCTCGTAGTGGAAGCAGAAATGAGATCACGTTGTCCATTCGGTTTTTCCAAATAGCGTTTAAAAATTCCGTTTTCAAATTTGGAAATCGCAACGTCGCGTTCTTTTAATAAATTTGGATAAAAAGCTAAATGTGTGCCTGCGTAATATTGCTGCTGACGATATGCGTCGGGTGTAGAAGTAACTCGATCCACTTTTAACATTGTAAGCACCTCCAAAAAGAGTTATCTTAATTCTTTATTTCCGTTCTCATAAAAACAAAACTTTAATGGCATGAAACCGTTGTAATTTCCTATTTCCCATCGTTTTAAAGTAGGCAATAAATATCACTTTTGAAAAAAGCAAGACGAGATTTAAGTTTTTTATTACTTTGCATTGATGCATAGTTTCATGTTTTTCTTACCATACTAGTAGCATCATGCTGTGAATTGATGTGAAAGTGAGGGAACATAAACGATGAAAGCAACAGGAATAGTTCGCCGCATCGATGATTTAGGTCGTGTTGTTATCCCAAAAGAAATTAGAAGAACACTTCGCATTCGTGAAGGAGACCCGTTGGAAATTTATACGGACCGCGAAGGAGAAGTGATTTTAAAAAAGTATTCACCGATTAACGACTTAGGTGAATTTGCACAACAATATGCGGAATCATTATTTGAAACATTAGGTACACCAACATTAATAAGCGACCGCGATGAAATGATCGCCGTTGCAGGTGTTTCCAAAAAGGATTATGTCACGAGACGTTTAACGGTTTTTGCGGAAGATATTATAAAAAACCGATCACCTGTTAGTGAAAAGCTGGAAATGTCGATTGAACTTGTAGCTGGACAGTATGAACAAGTGAAATCATATTGCATCGTGCCTATAGTTTCGAATGGGGACCCAATAGGCGCTATTTATTTAATATCAAGAGCGCATTTCATCGGAGAAATTGAACAAAAGACAGCAGAAACCGCAGCAAATTTTTTGGCGAAGCAAATGGAAAACTAAAATCATGTAGAAGCGTCCATATGAATGGGCGTTTTTATTTTGCTTTCATGCAGCAATAATAAAGATGCCCGATAACAGACTTTATGTTGTAAATGTCTAGTGAAAATATGAATGTGCTTTCATGATATAATTAATACATTGTATGAAGCAGAGGAAGGAAATAGAATGACTTCGCAAAGTTTTGGGATGAAAAATTATATGAAGGGCGCGCTTCTCTTAACGGTTGCGGCGCTTATCGTGAAAGTATTAAGTGCGATATACCGTGTTCCTTATCAGAATTTGGTAGGCGATCAAGGTTTTTATGTATATCAGCAAGTGTATCCATTCATTTCGTTTTTTGTCGTGTGGACATCGAGCGGATTTGCGGTAGCCATTTCAAAAATGCTGGCAGATATTGAAGCACGCGGAGGCACATATGAAGAAAAGCAATCCGTATCGCGCATCATTTTTTATTATTTATCCGCATTGTCGCTTTTGTTTTTCTGTTTGCTGTTTTTCGGAGCACAGCCATTGGCGAATTTAATGGAAGACCCGCAGCTGGCAGGATTGTTAAAGGTTGGTTCATTTATTACATTATGTATGCCAATACTCGCCATTTTAAAAGGGAATTTCCAGGCAGAAAGCAAAATGCAGCCGGTCGCATATGCACAAGTCTTTGAACAAATGATCCGTGTCTCGATTATTTTAGTCGGGACGATTACGCTGCTGCAATACACCGGATCTGTCTACTCGGCGGGAAAAATGGCAATGCTCGGTACGGTAGCAGGAGAAGTAGCAGGGATTGTGCTGCTGCTGTATTTTATGATAAGACGGCCCCGTCCTTCAAGACGAACAGCTATAAAAAGCGGGATTTGGATTGTGCTGAAAGAAGTGACGATATATAGTATTGCCATTAGTATGAGTGCGCTTTTGCTGCTATGCTTCCAGCTCGTCGATTCTTTTACGATATTTAAAATGCTCATCCAATCGGGAATGGATTCGTTGCAGGCGATGGAAGTAAAAGGTGTTTATGACCGTGGCCAACCACTTGTGCAACTGGGGATCGTCGTCGCGACTTCATTATCGTTGGCGATTGTGCCGCTTGTTGCATTAAAGGCAAATAAAACAAACGGCCGTGGTGCAAAGCCTTTTATTCAGCTAACATATCGAAGCTCGCTGTTATTTGGCATAGCTGCGGCACTTGGTTTGATTGTTGTGATGCCATATGTCAATCAAATGCTTTTTAAAACCGATGCGTATTCCGGTGTATTAAAGCTCTATTCGTTTCAAATTGTGCCATTATCGATTATTTTAACGTTTACCGCTGTTTTGCAAGGATATAGCAAATTAAAAATCCCCGCATTATTTTTAGTATTGGGGATTGCATTGAAATATATGGGGAATGTGATTTTCCTGCCGCATTTCGGTATTCTAGGCGCGGCTATCGCGAGCAATATTGGTCTTCTTTTCACGGCTGTCGCATTAATTGTTTATTTGAAAAAAATAACGCCGATCCGCTTGGCAAATCGTATGTTTTACAAAAAATTGACGCTTGCCTGCATGATTATGATTGTCGTCGTATATGGTGCAATTTTTAGCTTAAATTTCGTGTTCACGAGTTTTTTTAGTCGTTTTGATGCACTTATTTACAGCATAGTGCTTGTTGTGCTCGGTGCATTTAGCTTTATAACGGCAGTAGCCAAAATGCGGGTATTGACGGAAAAGGACTGGTTTTTAATCCCACTCGGTAGACGAATGGCCGCATACCAGTTATTGTTAAATCGAAAGAAGTAGGTGTTTATCGTGAATCAATTAACAGTCATCGGTTTAGGTGCAGCCGATTTTGAACAAATGCAAATGGGTGTTTATAAAAAACTTAAAGCCGCCAAGAAAATATATGTACGTACAGAGGATCACCCTGTTTTGCAAGATTTAAAGCAAGAGGGAATCGAGTTTGCGAGCTTTGATAATATTTATATTAAATATGGTTCATTTGGGCCGGTATATGAGGAAATTGCACAGCGTCTCATCGAAGCGGTTGCGGATGAAGAGATTATGTATGCAGTGCCGGGTCATCCCCTTGTAGCAGAACAAACAGTCCAGCATTTAATTGAGGCGGAGCGTGAAGGACGCATTAAGCTTGCCATTGAAGGCGGGCAAAGCTTTTTGGACCCGATTTTCGGGGCATTGAAAATCGACCCGATTGAAGGGTTTCAGCTGTTGGATGGCACGAGTATGTCGATGCATGATATTAATATGCGCCAACACATTTTAATTGCCCAAGTATATGATTCGTTCAGCGCATCGGAAGTAAAACTGACATTAATGGAAAAATACCGTGATGACTATCCGGTAACAATTGTTACAGCAGCCGGATCAGCCCAGGAAAGATTGCGAACTGTCCCGCTTTATGAGCTCGATCAGGCCGCCGAAATCAATAACTTGACGACAGTGTATGTCCCGCCTGTTGAATCGGATGAAGATGCGTTGCGTGACTGGACGACATTCCGCCGGATTATCGCAAAATTACGTGGTCCAAATGGCTGTCCATGGGATCAAAAGCAAACACATGAATCATTGAAAAAATACTTATTGGAAGAAGTACATGAATTTTTGGCAGCGGTTGATGCAGAAGATGATTTTGCGATGGTCGATGAGCTGGGGGATGTTCTTCTGCAAGTATTTCTACATGCACAGATTGGCGAAGATGATGGCTACTTTACATTAGAGGAAGTGCTGGCATCAATCAGCGGAAAAATGATTCGCCGCCATCCGCATGTTTTTGGCAATGTCACAGTGAAAGATGCTGATCAAGTTGTCGCCAATTGGGAAGAGATTAAAAAAGAGGAGAAGGGTGATTCAGCCGATGAACCTCTCTTAAACGATGAATATAGTCCGTATTCATCGCTGCAAACGTCTTACAGCTATCAGAAAAAAGCGGCGACAGTAGGCTTTGATTGGCCAAACGCCGATGCCGCATGGGAAAAGTTTGAGGAGGAATGGCAAGAATTCCGTGACGAAATTACAAAAGGCTCCGCTATTAGCCAAACAGACGAATTTGGAGACGTATTATTTACACTTGTCAACATTGCGCGCTTTTATAAAATCTCGCCGGAAGAGGCGATGCTGCACGCCAACGAAAAGTTTGCAAGACGTTTTCACTTCGTCGAACAAAGTGTAAAAAATAGCGGAAAGGCATTTAGCGATTTTACATTGGGACAACTAGATGCATTTTGGGATGAAGCTAAACAATTAGAAAAAGGGGAGTAAATTTATGCGCCTGGATAAATTTTTAAAAGTTTCGCGTTTGATTAAACGCCGTACATTAGCAAAAGAAGTAGCGGTACAAGGCCGTATTATGATTAACGGAAAAGTGGCTAAGGCAAGTAGTACAGTGAAAGCAGGCGACGAACTGGCAATTCGCTTCGGACAGAAAATCGTAACTGCACGCGTGGAAGAATTGCGTGAAAATGTGAAAAAAGAAGAAGCATTAAAAATGTTTACAATTTTAAAAGAAGAGCGTCTAGAAAAGGTTGAGCCAGAATTTATTGACGATGAAGAATAATGATAGAGGCATGACCATCTTTTTGTGTCATGCTTTTTTTCTTTTGTGCATATAGTGTACAACTATAAGCTCAAAGGGGGACTTGCATGACGATTCATCAAGAAAGCAATCGCTACACTATTTCATCTGGTGATCACTTAGTAACGGTACGCAATCGAAAACGTATGGACATGACATCAGTAAAAAGTATCGAGCGATTTGATCAGGAGGAATTTTACGTAAATACATCACAAGGCCATTTATTAATCCGTGGAGAAGAACTGCGTATCGTACATTTAGACGTGGATAAAGGGTTGCTCACATTGGAAGGGGAAGTGAAGCAATTCCAATACGATGAAAGCGAGAACGGTTTGTCGAAAAGTTTCCTCCATAAATTGTTTGGATGATGATGAGTGCGCAGCTTGTAAGCATCCTTGTCATGTTTATAAGCGGAATAGCTGTAGGTGCAATAATCGATTGTATAAGAATTAACGTAAATCGCATCCCCTTTAAATTTATTCGACGGGTAACATGGTTTTTCGAATGGGTTGTTTGGCTGTTTCTAGGGGTAAGTACATTTTACTTGTTATTTTTAGTTAAAGGAGGGCAATGGCGGTTTGTTGATCCACTTGCCCAAATCGCCGGGATTGCGATATACGAATTAGTTTTCCAAAATAGTATGCGCTTTATTGGAAGGATAAGCATAAATATATTTGTGAAGCCCTTTTTCTTTATTGGACATGTATTAGTTAAAATTGTAAAAATTATTGTAAAGTTATTAATAGCGCCGATTGTGTTCATCAGTAATCCAATTATTAAAATATTTAAGAAATATTCATTAAAAGCCTTTAAAACAAAGTAGCGAACTCGTATAATAATAACAACTATCTTTATTGTGGGGGAGGAGACGGAGTGGGAAGAAGAAATGTGCAAGAAGAGCTACATAATCATAACGTCCAGCCGTTAAATAACGACTATGTCCGATCAAATCCGCAAGCTAGAGCCCAAATGAAAGCAAAAATAGCTGTTCGGCGCCGTAGAAGATTGGCTGTATTTTTCGTATTTGCAGCAGTAGTAATTGCAGCATTAGTAAAGGCGAATATGGTACAAAGCGAACGTCTCGCTGCCAAGGAAGAGAGTAAGGCAGCTGTTGCAGCACAATTGGACGAAGCTCTGCACAGACAAGAGCTTTTAAACTTGCAGCTTGCGAAACTGGAAGATGATGAATACATCGCCAAGCTAGCGAGAAAAGAGTTTTTCCTTTCTGAAGAAGGCGAAATAATCTTTACAATACCGAATACATCCGAAAAAGGCAATGACGAAAAGCCCAGGGATGAAAAGAAGTAGTTATTAATAGTTATTGGATATAACCATTTAAAGAAAAAGATGCTACTTTGAAAATTAAATAAAAAAACTAATCATTATGTTGATTTTGCGATAAAATATTTGGGATTAATTACCTTTAGGTAGAGTGTCTTGTTGACACTCTTTTTATGTTAGCTATAATTAGAGAAGAAACTATTGAACAAAAGTTTCATTATAATTGATAAATGGCTTTTCAATCGAAGGGCCTCTTAAAATTTAAGGAGGAGCATTTTTTTTATGTCAATTGAAGTAGGCAGCAAAGTACAAGGTAAGGTAACAGGCATCACAAATTTCGGTGCATTCGTTGAGCTTCCAGATGGGAAAACAGGATTGGTCCACATTAGTGAAGTGGCGGATAACTACGTAAAAGATATTAATGAACATCTTAAAGTAGGCGATGAAGTCGAAGTGAAAGTGATGAATGTTGAAGCGGACGGAAAGATTGGTCTTTCAATCCGTAAAGCAAAGCCTCAAGCTGAGCGACCAGAGCGTCCACAGCGTCCTCGTCGTGAAAATAACCGTTCAAACGATCGCAATGATCGTCAACCAAAAGAGAACTTTGAACAAAAAATGGCGCGTTTCTTAAAAGATAGCGATGAGCGTTTAACTACATTAAAGCGTGCAACTGAGTCTAAGCGCGGTGGCCGTGGAGCTCGCAGAGGATAATTTTGCTGGCTGTTTGAACGTAGAAAAAGTGTCGAATAGATGATAAGAGCGGTGTATTGTAAGTTTTTTCACTTACAATACACCGCTCTTTCTTATTGTATAACCCACATTTTCGTTATTCTTTTTCGATATTATGCTTGATTAGTACACGGATAAGTGTGATGAAGCAGAAAATGCCCCCGACTAAACCGACAGCAATCATAATAATTTGGAGTGGAAGGGGTAAGTTTGTTAACAGAACGCCTCCAACAACTAAAAGCATACTGACTCCACAAAGAAATGCTAGGTATGTAAAATTTTGTACCAAAATATACGCCTCCTCTTTCTTAGCTATTATAAAGTAAAAGGAACAGGGATTGCCATGAAGTCACAAAATAGAAGAAAAGAAGATTGAAATGAAAAAAAGAAAAGCCGTTTAGGAAATTGCGATTTCCTAAACGGCTTTTTGGATGACCCGTACGGGATTCGAACCCGTGTTACCGCCGTGAAAGGGCGGTGTCTTAACCACTTGACCAACGGGCCAAAAATATGGTGGCGGCAGAGGGAGTCGAACCCACGACCTTTCGGGTATGAACCGAGTGCTCTAGCCAACTGAGCTACACCGCCAAATTTAACAACAGAATTAATAATACATCGCCGTATAACAAGTGTCAACACTATTTTCAACTTCTTTTCGCAAAAGTTTATTACTATTATCAGTTATGTTGGAAATTCGAATATTTCCGCTTTTTAACTGTCATTTGCCTAAAATAAAATATGGCCTAATCGGAATAATGCCATAAAAAATCCGTCGAACACTTTTTATGAAATCGTACTACAAACAGACAAAATTCACTTTTCTTTCTTTATATAATAACGTCAAAAAGAAAAGGTGATAGTAAAATGGTAACGTTGAATAATCAAAACGAGTTTCAATCATTGAATTTAAGCCTATTATTATATAAAGAAAAATCCAAACTAATTATAGCAAGTGCCGTTATGTTTATAGCGCTCTGCTTTGCCCAAGCTGTATTTTTTGAAGCGGTTGCTCCGTTATTTCTTCCATTTTGGCTTATAATTCGAACACGGTTCGCCTCCTTTCAAAAAAGTGCGTTACTAGGCGGGATAATCGGAACCTTCTTTCTCGGCTTTGGTCAAGGCGCTCTTGTTTTAGTGCAGCTCCTTTTCATGGAATGTCTCATAAGGTTTAAGTATGTGAAGCTGTCACCTTATATCTTATTGGCTATTTGTATTGTTGGCGTCCAATTGATATGGCAATTGGCATTGCATAGTGGAATGCCGTCTGTCATGATTTTATTTTATATTGTTTATGAATGTTTTTTTGCTGTTTCCATGTTGTTTTTCATGCGTCTTCTCAGCTCGCCAAGCGATGGGATGGGGCACTTTGAATGGACACGGGAAAAAATAACAGCAATCATCGTCGTGCTGGCCGGCATAATCATCGGAATGCAAAACTTTACTATTTTATATTTTTCATTGCCGCTCATTGTGCTTCACCTGCTTATTTGTCTTATTGCCTATACATCGACGGTTGGCGCTACGGTAATTTTTTCGCTCTCGCTCGGCTTTTTCATCGGCTTAGCCAATTTGTCATTTACAGGAATGATGATTTTATATGCATGTACAGGGCTGGTTACGGCATTTGTGCAAAATCAGGGACGTTATATGGTCGCGCTTTTCAGTTTGCTGCCAAGTGTATTTTTCTTTTTTTATGATGCAACATTGCCAATAGATAGTGTTTACTTTCTGTCCATGCTGACAGGGGCAATCGGTTTTCTATTAATACCGAAAAAGGTGCTTTCCTATTGTCAGATGTATTATAACCAGCATACGGTCAGCATCGTGCAAGTAAATCGCAATGAAGTGGTGGAAGTTCAATTAAAACAGTTTCAGCAATTTGTGTCCTTTATGAAGGAGCTTGTATTTGAACGATTTACTCAACAAGTGGCGAAAAACAAAGTAAATGTAGAGCCGTTTGTAATATGTTCAAGCTGTTTTCGCTACGAACAGTGCTGGGGGCAAAATCGGGAAATGGAAGAAATAATCGATGCATGGCGGTTGGCAAAAAGAAGTCCGAAACCTGTCGGATGGATTCGTGTCGAAGAACAAATAAAAGGGAAGTGCATTAAATCCTCGAAATTGTTGGAAGAGCTGGAATCGGCTTTAAACAAGGAGCATATGGAACGGGAATTTTATCATGGGAAAAAAATGATTGCATTACAGCTTCGTGATTTAAGCAGTCATTTTGAGAAACTGTTAAGCAGTCATCAGCTGGAAATCGGTACATCGGAAATTGACGTTGAAACCCAGCAATATTTAAGAGAGCGTGATATTCATTGCTTGCACATTCAATGGATAAAAACGGAAATAGGGAATCGGGAGTTTATTTGTTATGTAGCTGATCATCGTGAAGCACATGTCGTTATTCACCATTTAGAACAACAGTTGTTTGAGCTGTTTCATGAGCCTCTGACAGGCGAACAAATTTATGAACAACAATCGCCTATTTTTTATCGGCAAATAAAGTTTCGCTCTGCAATCCGCTATCAATTGGAGTATGATATATATACGTATTCACATGCACACCATACGATTTCGGGGGATTCCTACCGTGTGTTCCCGATACACCCAGGCTTAATGGCAATCATGCTATCGGATGGGATGGGAACGAATATTAGGGCCCATGAAGAAAGTGAACGCTTAATTCAAATGATGCAAGATTGTATAACGTATAATATGGATCCTGAAACGGCAATGCACACAATGCACTATGTCATGTCATTAAAAAATGATTCGGATATGTATGCAACGATGGATTTTGCCCTTGTCGATCTGCAATTCGGTCATTTATGGTGCTGGAAAGCGGGGGGAATGACAACATATGTATTGAGGGGACCTGATTTATTCAAAATAGAAAGTACAAGTGCCCCAATTGGGTTTTTGCCTAATTTTGCAATCGATACAGAAATGATTCCATTATTATCGGAGGACGTTATTTTAATGATATCTGATGGACTATTTTCATCGTCTGCACAATGGGATGCACAGGAACAACTGATTATCCGTTTAATTAGGCAAGGGCTGGATAAAGGAGCCTCTATCCAAGTCGTTTTATTTGATGTAATGACACAATTCAAACAAATGTACCCAATTGCAGACGATTGCACAGTGATGCTCTTCCGTTTGCAGCACGTAACAAAGCCATGGCAAGTATTTCGGCCAACAATGAAACATTGAAGTGTAATATGAGGTGAGGAAATGCACATTTTAGAGCATCGTGTATTAGCATATATAAAAGAGCAACAGCTTATTAAAAGCGGCGACAAACTATTGATTGCTTGTTCGGGAGGCGTCGATTCGATGGCGCTTCTTTCTTTTTTTTATCAGTTTCGGCACTACTTGAAAATTGAGCTCGCTGTAGCGCATGTCGACCATATGCTGCGCGGCGAGCAATCCGCTATGGATCGCCAATTTGTTGAACAAACTTGCAGATCTTGGGGAATCCCAGTCTATAGCTGTGCCATCCCGATTGCAGAAATCCAGCAAAGAGAGGGAGGAAATATTCAAGCGATTTGCCGCAATGAACGCTATCACTTTTTCCATAACGTAATGAACACAAACCAATTGACGAAATTAGTAACTGCACATCATGCAGATGACCAGCTTGAATCAATGTTGATGGCACTGACGAAGGCAAGCTCATTAAACGGGTTAAAAGGCATTTTACCCGCTCGGAATTTTCATCAATATACGGTCATTCGCCCTTTTTTAACGGTTACAAAATACGAAATTGGGGAATATTTACATAGTGGAGAACTTTTGTATCGTGAAGATCCAAGCAATGCGAAAAATGACTATACCCGCAATCGTTTCCGTCATTATGTCGTACCAATGCTAAAAGAAGAAAATCCTCTCGTTTCCCAACATGCAGTCCACATTGCACAGCAACTTATAGAAGATGACTCCTATTTAATGGGGCTTGCGGAAGCGCGTTTTTCAGAGCTTTTTAATAAAGTCGACAAAAATTGTTATAAAGTGAATGTTTCCGCCTTGCAAAAAGAGCCACTTGCTTTACAAAGAAGGCTCATTTTAATACTATTAAATTATATTTATAACGATTCGAATACGATTCAAAGCTATGCACTTTGTACGGCGATTTTGACATTATTTGAAACGTCAGAAGGAAGTCGTTCACTTGATTTACCTGAGAATTTTATTGCGCGGCGACAATATGATGAAGTTGTATTTGAATTTAAAAAGAAAAGCTTTTTAACGACAAAGCAACAAATCGCTTTGAATGAGTGGTGTGTGTTTGGGACGATGCGCATTTATATTGGGGAGATTGCACTATGTGATGATGCGCTATTGCAAAAGCATCAACCGCATTTTTTCGAGGCATCAACCATATCGTTTCCGTTATTTTTAAGAACTCCAAAACAAGGAGACCGCATTTCGCTCCAGGGTATGCAGCATCAGAAAAAAGTATCTCGCATTTTTATTGATGACAAGATTCCTTTCATAAAAAGAGCTGGCTGGCCGTTGTTGGTGGATGCTAATGACGAGCTTTTAGCGATATTAGCTGTGCGCGTAAACAATAAATTTTCTAACGTAAAATCGGCAATGCATCAAATGGTGCTTCTTGTCGACAGCGATGAACGTTTTTAGAAAGTTTAAACAATCAAAGGAGGAATCTACTCATGATTCAAAATGATATCGAAAAAATTATGATTACAGAAGAACAAATTCAAGAACGCATTAAAGAACTTGGTGCCGAGTTGACGGAAGAATATAAAGATCTGTTCCCGTTGGCGATTGGGGTATTAAAAGGTGCAATGCCGTTCATGACGGATTTAATGAAGCGTTTTGATTCTTATGTGGAATTGGACTTCATGGATGTTACTTCCTATGGGAATGCAACTGTATCCTCAGGGGAAGTAAAAATCGTCAAAGATTTAAACACGAGTGTGGAAGGCCGCGACGTCATTATTATTGAGGATATTATCGACAGCGGCTTAACATTAAGCTATTTAGTTGATTTGTTTAAATACCGCAAAGCAAAATCGATTAAAATTATTACATTATTAGACAAGCCATCTGGTCGTAAAGTAAATTTAGAAGCAGATATCGTTGGCTTCGAAGTGCCCGACGGTTTTGTAGTAGGCTATGGCTTAGATTATGCAGAAAAATACCGTAACTTGCCATACATCGGAATTTTGAAACGTGAAGTATACTCATTTTAACTTCTAATCCGTGAATGAAAACAGTTGCACAATTACGGATTTTGCCAATGTATAATTGATAATTGAGCGGATTTTGTCATAATTCGTTCGAACATTTAAAATGTAGGGTGCTTTTCATTGTATGAAAATTTCAACGTATGTTAAGATTTTACTTATAGTTTTTCTGTAACGTTGTGAGGAGGCTGGGGATGAATCGAATATTTCGATACACCATATTTTATTTACTAATTTTTCTCGTAATTATCGGGATTTTTGGAACATTTAATGGTGGAAAAAAGACAACTGAAAATCTAGATTATCACGCATTTTTCGAGGCTTTAGAAAGCAATGAGGTTGCCTCTATCAAGATACAGCCAGAGCGAGGCGTGTATAAAATTACTGGTCAGCTGAAAGATGCCGCAGATGGTGAAACTTTCACAGTAAACGTTCTACAAAATGACCAAACTTCTGTGGACCGCATTTTGCAAATTGAAGAGCAAGTTGCAAACGGCGAATACCCGGGAGTGGAAATTGAAGAACAGCCGCAAACAAGTGGATTCGTAACATTCCTTACGAGCATCATTCCATTTGTCATCATTATTATTTTGTTCTTCTTCTTATTAAGCCAATCTCAAGGCGGCGGCAATAAGGTGATGAACTTTGGAAAATCGAAGGCTAAGCTTTATGATGACCAAAAGAAGAAAGTTCGCTTCAATGACGTGGCAGGTGCTGACGAAGAGAAGCAAGAGCTTGTTGAAGTAGTAGATTTCTTAAAAGATCACCGTAAATTCACCGATATCGGTGCACGTATTCCTAAAGGTATCCTGCTTGTAGGTCCTCCAGGTACAGGTAAAACATTGCTTGCGCGTGCTGTTGCTGGTGAAGCGGGCGTACCATTCTTCTCGATTTCAGGTTCTGACTTCGTGGAAATGTTCGTCGGTGTCGGTGCATCCCGCGTTCGTGACTTGTTCGAAAACGCGAAGAAAAATGCGCCATGTATCATTTTCATTGATGAGATTGATGCAGTAGGTCGTCAACGTGGTGCAGGACTTGGCGGCGGCCACGATGAGCGTGAACAAACATTAAACCAATTATTAGTTGAAATGGATGGTTTCGGCGCTAACGAGGGAATTATTATTATTGCCGCAACAAACCGTCCAGACATCCTAGATAAAGCGCTTCTGCGCCCTGGTCGTTTTGACCGCCAAATTACGGTTGGTCACCCAGACGTAAAAGGCCGTGAAGCAATCCTAAAAGTACATGCACGCAATAAGCCATTATCAGATACAGTTGATTTAGGTGCCGTTGCTCAACGTACTCCGGGATTCTCAGGTGCAGATTTAGAAAACTTGCTAAATGAAGCTGCCCTAGTAGCAGCCCGTAAAAACAAAAAGACAATCAACATGGCAGATATTGATGAGGCATCTGACCGCGTTATTGCTGGTCCTGCAAAAGCAAGCCGTGTATATTCTCCAAAAGAGAAAAAGCTTGTGGCATTCCATGAAGCTGGTCACGTAGTTGTCGGTCTAGAATTGGATGAAGCAGATACTGTTCATAAAGTAACAATCGTGCCGCGCGGTCAAGCGGGTGGCTATGCGATTATGTTGCCGAAAGAAGAGCGTTTCTTCACGACAAAGCAAGAGCTGCTTGACCGTATCGCTGGGCTATTAGGTGGACGTGTTGCGGAAGAAATCGTACTTGGCGAAGTTTTGACAGGTGCTCATAATGACTTCCAGAAAGTGACGAGCATTGCACGTGCGATGGTAACGGAGTATGGGATGAGCAATAGTTTAGGAGCTGTTCAATACGGCTCAAACCAAGGCGGCAATCCATTCTTAGGTCGTGACTTCGGTTCAGATCAAAACTATTCAGATACAGTAGCATATGAAATTGACAAAGAAGTTCAGCGTATCGTCGATGAGCAATATGCTCGTACGAAACGTATTTTAACAGAGCGTCGTGATTTACTCGATTTAATTGCAAATACGCTAATTAAAAAAGAAACGTTAAATGCACAGGAAATCGAACATTTACGCGACCATGGTACATTGCCTCCTGAAGAAGCGGTAGTTGAATCAGTGCCTCAAACAGAACAAAAAGAAGCAATGCCAACACTTGAAAAGGCTGGTAATGCCTCAATTAATGAAGAGGTACAGGGCGAGATAACATCACCGACAGTAGAAGATCTGCCTAAAGATGCTCCAGTCGACCGCCCGCAAGGCATTGATGAAGACCGTCCAAAATAATGCATGAACAACTGGCTACTCCTAAATAAAAGGGGGTAGCCAGTTTTTTCATCTGAAAGTTTCCATTCCTGAGCTGATAATGGAAAATAGTGAATACTATATAGGAAGTGCCCAAATATGGTATGATTTTTTTCAGAACATGAAAAGTAGGTGTCCCTTGTGATTTTAGTGATGAATGCGGGAAACTCGAATATTATTTTAGGGATCTATCATAATGATAAGCTTATGCATCATTGGCGAACAGAAACGAATATACGGAAAACAGAAGATGAATATGCGATGCAATTTAAAGCCTTTTTTGCACAAGAAGGCATTTCATTTGAACAAGTGAAAGGGATTATTATATCCTCAGTTGTGCCACCTATAATGTTTGCGCTTGAATTAATGTGCAAAAAATATTTCAATATACAGCCTTTAATCGTAGGGCCAGGTGTAAAAACAGGCTTGAACATAAAGTATGAAAATCCCCGTGAAGTAGGGGCAGACCGTATTGTCAATGCAGTGGCAGCAATACAGCAATATGGGGGCAAGCCATTAATCATCATCGATTTCGGGACAGCAATTACGTATTGCTATATAAATGAGCGCGGCGATTATTTAGGAGGCGCCATTGCACCGGGTATAGCGATTTCAACAGAAGCGCTGTATACACGTGCAGCAAAATTACCGCGTTTTGAAATTGCGCGGGTTTCGCAAATTGTCGGGAAGAATACTGTTGCTGCTATGCAAGCAGGCGTTTTTTATGGCTTCCTCGGACAAGTAGAAGGAATCGTAAGCCGTATGAAAGCACAAAGTAAAGAAGAGCCGCTCGTCATTGCAACAGGCGGGCTTGCAAATTTAATCGCCAATGAAACACAAATGATTGATATTGTCGATCCATTTCTTACATTAAAAGGCCTTGCGACTATTTATAAAAGAAACCAGTAGAAAAGAGGAATTTCACCATGAAAGACTACTTAGTAAGAGCTATCGCGTTTGACGGGCAAGTGCGCGCATTCGCAACAAAAACAACAGAAACTGTAGGAGAAGCACAACGCCGCCATAATACATGGCCAATCGTATCTGCTGCTTTAGGTCGATCTATGACGGCATCAGTAATGATGGGTGCAATGTTAAAAGGGGAAGAAAAAATTACCGTAAAAATTGAAGGAAACGGTCCAATCGGTCCAATGGTGATCGATGCAGATGCAAAGGGGGATGTACGAGGCTTTGTTACAAATCCGCATGTACATTTTGAGTTGAACGATCAGGGCAAACTGGATGTCCGTGCTGGTGTAGGGACAGAGGGGGCACTAACAGTCGTGAAAGACTTAGGTTTGCGTGATATGTTTTCAGGTCAAACACCGATTGTTTCAGGGGAAATTGCGGAAGATTTCACATATTATTTCGCAACATCCGAACAAGTCGCATCATCAGTAGGCTTAGGTGTGCTAGTAAATCCGGATAATACAATTTTAGCTGCGGGTGGTTTCATTATCCAGTTAATGCCAGGCTGTGACGAAGAAACAATTGATGTAATCGAAAAACGTCTGTCATCCATTGAGCCTGTATCAAAAATGATTGAAAAAGGGTATTCACCTGAGCAAATTTTGGAGGCGGTATTAGGAGAAGGAAATGTTCAAATTCTTTCATCAATGCCTGTCCAGTTTCAATGTCAGTGTTCAAAAGAGCGTTTCGGTGCGGCGATTATCGGTTTAGGTGTACAGGAAATTCAGGAAATGATTGACGAAGATGGGGAAGCAGAGGCGCAATGCCACTTCTGTTTGGAAACATATCACTTCGACAAAAACGAGCTTGAAGGCTTTGTGAATGAAATCCAATCGTAATTTACACCAAACACCCCAAAATAATTTACCGTACACACAAAGACGCTTAAAAACGAAACCAACGTTGCTGCTGCTGCTTATTTTGTTAATCGGAAATTTATTTTGGTTTGTATTATGGTTACTCCCATCTGATGAGACCTCATCAAAAGACGGTAGCGAAGAGTTGGCTACCGTCGAGGGAGACCCTATTACAAGCCAGCAATGGCTCGCTGCAATGGAAAGCCGTTACGGAAAAGAAACATTGCAAGGGCTAGTAAATGAAGCAGTTATGGAAAAAGCCGCGAAGAAATATAAAATCGACGTAAAAGAGGAAGAAGTTGATTTGGAAATCGCCTTATTACGCTCGGCTCAAGATACAAATGACACATCCCTACATAGCCTATCACCAGAGCAGCTGCGTCAAAAAGTGCGTGCTCAGCTCATTTTGGATAAAGTGTTGACAAATGACGTCGTTGTAGTAGATGAAGAGGCGACGAAGTATTACGAGGAAAACAAATCACTTTATAATATTCCGACGACTTATCGTACTAGCATGATCATCGTTAATTCGAAAGAGGATGCAGAACGGGTGGAAAAGGAACTGAAAAATGGCTCTGACTTTGCTGTTTTGGCACGCGAGCATTCTTTGGATACGGCATCCGCAAGCTTAGGAGGCGATATTGGCTTCATAACGTCAAGTCAATCAACACTTGATTCTTCCATATTGTCGGAAGTTCAAAAGTTGAAAGAAAAAGAAACATCAAAGCCCTTCGTATTAAGTGATGGGCGCTATGCGATTGCTATGGTAGCTGAAATAGTGGAAGGTCAATCGTTCAGTTATGATGAAGTAGCTGAGTATGTAAAGCGTCAGCTGGCCCTGGAGCAGCTCCCGCCTTCGATTACACCTGAAGCCTTTTGGGCAGAATTTAATGCCAAGTGGATCTATGGGGAGACAAAAAAGGAAAAATAGTATTGGGCACGGTTAATTGTGATAATCGCAAAAGCGAAAATTGACCAAATTTCCATGGTTGTATGAGGAGTTTTGCTTCTGATGCAACCATTTTTTAAGTGGAGCAGAAAAGTTGCGGTCGAATAGTCAGAAAATTTTATAAAAATATTGATGTAAGCAATTGACAAGTAGTAGTAAAAATTGATATTATACGAATTAAGTAAAACCTATTGAGTTAGTAGGAATTGAGAGGGATGGATAAGATGAGTAAATTGGCAAATTCAGTGGCGGATTTAGTAGGTCGCACACCAATCGTAAAGTTAAACAACGCGACAGGTGAAAATGATGGTAACGTTTATGTGAAATTGGAATACTTCAATCCTGGTTCATCAGTAAAAGACCGATTAGCTTTAGCGATGATCGAGGCTGCTGAAAAAGACGGCACATTGAAGCCGGGTGGTACAATTATCGAGCCTACATCAGGGAACACGGGTATTGGTCTTGCGATGATCGCAGCGGCAAAAGGCTATAAAGCGATTTTAGTAATGCCTGAAACAATGTCGTTGGAGCGACGCAATCTTTTACGTGCTTATGGTGCGGAGCTAGTGCTGACACCTGGCCCGGAAGGTATGAAAGGCGCAATTGCAAAGGCGGAAGAACTATCAAAATCAGAGGGCTATTTCCTGCCACAGCAATTTAAAAATGAAGCGAACGCAGAAATTCACAGATTAACGACAGGTCCGGAAATCGTTGAAGCATTTGAACAAGAAGGCTTACAATTAGATGCATTTATTGCAGGTGTAGGTACAGGCGGGACGATTACAGGTGCAGGGGAAGTATTAAAAGACAAATTCCCGGAAATTGAAATCATCGCGGTAGAACCAAAAGATTCACCGGTTCTTTCAGGCGGAAACCCTGGCCCTCATAAAATTCAAGGCATTGGTGCAGGCTTCGTTCCAGATGTGTTAAATACAGAAATATATAATTCGGTATTTCCAGTGGAGAACGAAATCTCTTTCGAATATGCACGTAAAGTGGCACGCGAGGAAGGAATTTTAGCTGGGATTTCCTCTGGTGCCGCAATTTACGCAGCCATTGAAACAGCAAAACGTTTAGGGAAAGGCAAAAACGTATTGGCGATTATCCCTTCAAACGGTGAACGCTACCTATCAACACCTTTATACCAATTTGAAGACTAAACAATTATGCCTTTGCATCTGTTGCTATGCTTTCAGGGTAAAAGGTTTGCTGAAAGAAGCTAAATTGTTTTATAAAGCTATTTTACGGATGTAACTTGTAAAATAGCTTTTTTCCTGTGTTCTTTTAAGTTAAAAATGGATTTTTACAGCGTTTTCGAGTTTAATTAAGAAAAAGAATAAAGCAGGTGTAAATCGATGCAACAACTACAATACCATACATTTCAAATGACAAAAGACGAGTTTTTTTATAGCTTTCAGGAGCAGACAGCAAATGAAAGACAGCGCATATTTTTGGAAAGCGGCCGCGGTGGGCATTATACGATTGCGGCATGGGAGCCAATTGCCGCAGCTAAATCAGTTGAGCAAGGACTTGAAATTGCGTGGAGCAATGGAGAAGTCGAACTAAAAAAAGGGGAGGCACTTGCACAATTGGAAGAAGTAATCGCCCGATATGAGCTTAAAGCAATTCCCCATTTGCCGGATTTCCAAGGGGGCGCAATCGGGTTTATTTCCTATGATTATGCGCGCACGATTGAACTGCTCCCTGCTGCAGCTAAGGACGATCTGCAGGTGCCCGATATTTACTTTTATTTATTCGACCATTGGGCTGTCCATAATGTCGAAACAGATGAAGTAACATTGATGAAATTTCCGACATGTGAAGTCGATTTGCAAGCATGGCAAAACGACTGGCAAACTCAGGCTAAAACAGGGCTGGAAAACCGTCATTTCAACAAGGAAGCAGCAAAAAATATCGAGCAAGATGAAGCAGAGCTGCAAGTTTCGTTTCGTGCGGAGGCATTCGAAGCCGCAGTACGCAAAATTCAGCACTATATCGCACAAGGGGATGTGTTCCAAGTGAATTTGTCTGTGCGCCAAGCGAAAAAACTATCGACATCCCCTATTATGGTGTATGAGGCAGTCCGTTCGTTTAACCCTTCCCCGTATATGGCTTACATCGAAAGTGAGCAATTTGCGGTTGTAAGCGGCTCTCCGGAATTGCTCATAAAGCGCAAAGGCGATGAGCTATCGACAAGACCAATTGCAGGAACACGTCCGCGCGGGAAATCAAAAGAACAAGATTCAGCATTGGCGAACGAACTTATTCAGCATGAAAAGGAACGGGCGGAACATGTAATGCTTGTTGATTTAGAGCGCAATGATTTAGGGCGGGTAAGCAAGTACGGGACGGTAGAGGTGAATGAGTTTATGGTCATTGAACATTATTCGCATGTTATGCATATCGTCTCGAATGTGCGTGGAGAAATTGCCCAAGGAAAAACAAATGCTGATGTCATTCGGGCGATGTTTCCGGGAGGCACAATTACCGGCGCGCCAAAAATTCGCACAATGGAAATTATTGAAGAGCTGGAGCCTGTGCGCCGCGGACTTTATACGGGATCGATCGGCTGGATTGGCTATACTGGCGATTTGGAGTTGAATATTGTCATCCGCACGGCGTATATACAAGATGGTTTCGCATACATTCAAGCCGGTGCTGGCATTGTCATTGATTCGATTCCGGAAAACGAGTATATCGAATCGATGAATAAAGCACGTGCGATGTGGCAAGCAAAAGCGATGGCAGAAGAGGTGGGCAAATGATTTTAATGATAGACAACTATGATTCATTCACGTATAACTTAGTGCAATATTTCGGTGAATTCGGTCATGAATTAAACGTGAAGCGCAATGATGAAATTACGATAGAGGAAATCGAGCAGCTCCAACCGATGATGCTTGTCATTTCACCAGGTCCATGTACACCGGATGACGCAGGGGAAAGCCTTCGCATCATTGAACATTTCGCAGGGAAGATTCCGATATTGGGGGTGTGCTTAGGGCACCAAGCGATTGCGCAAGTATTTGGCGGAGATGTCGTCCGTGCCGAGCGTTTAATGCACGGAAAAACATCCCCTGTATTGCACAAAGGAATTGGTTTACATAGAAAAAACGCAAATCCTTTTGCGGCAACACGCTATCACTCGCTAATAGTGGAGCCAACTACATTGCCGGATTGTCTGGAAGTGACGGCATGGACGGAAGAAGGCGAAATTATGGGGCTGCGTCATAAACAATATCCGATTGAAGGGGTTCAATATCATCCAGAGTCTATTATGACAGAGGATGGCAAGCAATTATTGCGGACATTTATAGAAACGTACTGTTAGGAGGGATTGGCAATGCTTTGCTGGATGAATGGCCAGTATATAGAGGAACAGGAGATGAAAATTTCCCCGTTCGATCACGGATTTTTATATGGGCTTGGTTTTTTCGAAACGTTTCGCACATATGAAGGAAAGGCTGTATATTTGCGCGAGCATTTCAATCGTTTAATTGAAGCATTAAAAGAATACCGTATCCATTTCCCATACACGATCCATGATATGGAAGAAGTCATTGAAAAGTTAAATGCCCAGGACGGGAAGGAAGGATATTTCCGTTTAAATGTATCCGCCGGTGTGCATCCGATTGGACTCGCACCGTCGGAATATACCGAGCCAACTATTATATTGTTCCGAAAAGAACTGCCGAAACTGGTGCGGGGTACGGCAAAGGAGGCGGTATGGCTGCAAACGTTGCGGAATACCCCTGAACAACAAGTACGCTATAAAAGCCATCATTACGGCAATAATGTAAGGGCACGTCTTGAACTGTCCAGTTTAGCTGCGCAAGAAGGCTTTTTTATGGATAAGCGCGGTGTCGTTGCAGAAGGAATCACATCAAATATTTTTTGGATAAAAGATGGTATACTGTATACGCCTTCTACGAAATTAGGCATTTTACCTGGTATTACACGAGAAATAGTGATTAGGCTGGCAAAGGAGCTTCAAATTCCTGTACGGGAAGGCAGTTTTTTAACATGGGAGCTAGAGCAGGCAGATGAATGCTTTATTACAACTGCTGTTCAGGAGCTTGTGCCGATTTCTAATATTGGTAAAGTCCGTTTTGCTAGTAGTGAAGGCAGACTTTACAATAAGCTGCATAATGCTTATTTACAAAAAATTGTTATGTATTTAGGAGAACGACATGCTGGAAAATTATAAATCGCTCACATTAAATGGGATTGAACTTGATTTTAAAAAAGAAACATTCGTTATGGGCATTTTAAATGTGACACCAGATTCTTTTTCGGATGGCGGAAAGTTTAATTCGGTCGAAAAAGCGGTTGCCCAGGCGAAGAAGATGGTAGCGGATGGGGCGAAAATTATCGATGTCGGCGGGGAATCCACACGCCCTGGCTATACGCGTATTCCTGATGAAGAAGAAATCGCCCGCGTCGTGCCGGTTATTCAGGCGCTTATAAAAGAAGTGCCCGCGATTATTTCGATTGATACATATAAATCGAATGTGGCACGCGCGGCAATTGAAGCGGGCGCGCATATCATCAACGATATTTGGGGGGCGAAGGCAGACCCGGAAATTGCAAAAGTCGCCGCAGAACTAAATGCTCCGATTATTTTAATGCATAATCGAAAGGACGATCACTACGAAAATTTCTTTGCGGATTTTTTGGAAGATATGCAGGAAAGCATCGCCATCGCAAAAGCGGCTGGTGTACGGGAAGAGCATATTATCCTTGATCCAGGCATTGGCTTTGTTAAAAACTTGAACGAAAGCATTGAAACGATGCAGCGATTGGATGAGCTTGTGGCGCTAGGGTATCCAGTGTTGCTTGCAACATCACGCAAACGCATGATTGGCTCGATTTTGGATTTGCCTGTAGAAGAACGCATTGAAGGAACGGCGGCAACTTGTGCATTCGGTGTGCAAAAGGGCTGTCATATGATGCGTGTGCACGATGTGAAGGAAGTTGCACGCACGGTAAAAATGATAGATGCCCTCATAGGGAAATTTAAAGTACAAGGTGAATTGGCACCGAGACATTAAGGAGTTTGTAATGGATTATATTCATTTAAGAGAAATGCAGTTTTTCGGCTATCACGGTGTGCTGCAAGAGGAAAATGTGCTGGGGCAACGCTTTCGTGCAAATGTTTCGCTAGCGGTTGATATAAAGCATGCAGGCGAAACGGATGAGCTGGATAATACGGTAAGCTATGTAGGTATATATGACATCTGTAAAGAAATAATAGAAGGTAAGCCATACAAGCTGATTGAAGCCGTCGCCGAAACAATTGCTGCACGTATTTTAACGCAATATGAAGGACAAATTTTTGGATGCCGTATCGAAGTAGTGAAGCCTGATCCTCCAATCCCCGGCCATTACAAAGAAGTTGCGGTTGAGATTGTGCGAGGCCAGTTTATATGATGCAAGCATATTTATCGATCGGTACGAATATCGGCGAACGCGAGCAAAATTTACGGGACGCGGTATCCATGCTGCTTGCCCAAGATGAGATTGCCATTACAGCTATTTCTTCCATTTATGAAACAGCGGCGGTCGGGTATACAGAGCAGGATGATTTTTTAAATATTGCCGTAGCGCTGGAAACAAAGCTTGATGCCCTTGAGCTGCTTGCACAATGCCAAAAAGTCGAAAATGATTTAGGCCGTATACGCGAATTCCGTTGGGGTCCTCGAATTATCGATTTGGATATTTTGCTGTACAACAACGAAAAATATGAAACAGAAAGCCTAATCATTCCACATCCTCGCATGTACGAGCGTGCTTTCGTGTTGGTACCGCTTGAAGAGATTATGACGCAAAAATATGTTATGCTTGAAGGTGTGCTGGAAGCATTACAAGCACTCGACATAGAGAAAGAAGGCGTCAAGCTGTGGAAGAAAATCGCTACGGTCGAAGAATTCGTGCCTTTCGAAAGCTAAAGCGAATTCAGCAAACCGAATTTGCAAAACATATTGGTATATCTGTGACAATTTTAGGGCGTATTGAACGAGGCGAAAAAATTCCCTCCGACGAACAGCTTCAAACGATTGCGGATGTATTAAAAATAGATATCCAAGAATTAAAAGGTGAATAACCTACTGTGGGGGGACTAAAGGTGTCAAACATCGAACAAAAGCCTTTCCAAATTGGCGATATTGTAATGGACAACCGTGTCGTTCTTGCCCCGATGGCAGGGATTTGCAACTCGGCTTTCCGCTTAACGGTGAAAGAGTTTGGGGCAGGGTTGGTATATGCGGAAATGATCAGCGATAAAGCGTTAAATATCCGCAATAAAAAAACACTGGACATGCTATATATAGATGAACGCGAAAATCCGATGACACTGCAGATTTTCGGGGGAGACAAAGAGAATTTAGTGGAGGCGGCTAAATTTGTAGACAAACATACAAATGCCGACATTATCGATATTAATATGGGCTGTCCCGTAAACAAAATTATCAAGTGTGAAGCCGGTGCAAAATGGCTGCTCGATCCGAACAAAATATACGAAATGGTTTCGGCTGTTGTTGATGCGGTCGATAAGCCGGTTTCAGTGAAGATGCGTATCGGATGGGATGATGAACATGTATTTGCTGTAGAAAATGCCCAAGCAGCAGAGCGTGCGGGTGCCGCGGCAATTGCAATGCATGGCCGTACCCGTGTGCAAATGTATGAAGGGAAAGCGAACTGGGATGTATTAGCGGAAGTGAAGAAGAATATTCATATTCCGTTCATTGCCAATGGCGATATTGAAACACCCGAAGACGCAAAGCGCATGTTAGAGCATACAAATGCAGATGCAGTAATGATTGGTCGTGCGGCATTGGGCAATCCTTGGATGATGTATCAAACAGTGAAGTATTTGGAATCGGGCGAACTAATTCCGGAGCCATCTGTTCGCGAAAAAATGGAAGTGTGTCTGCTCCATTTTGAACGTCTGAAAGCTTTAAAGGGCGAAAAAGTGGCTGTGCGTGAAATGCGAAAACACGCTTCGTGGTATTTAAAAGGAATTCGAGGCAATGGAAACATCCGCAATGCGATTAATCTGGCGGAGACAGAGCAGGATTTGCGCATCGTAATTGCCGGTGTCATCGCACAATACGAAGAAAATGAAGCGGTGCTAACGCAACATGCAAACTAGAAATCGCATACACATGAAATGAAGGCATCAATTGACGATGCCTTTTTTCATTGTCATAAAACAAGTCACTTGACAGAATTATCGAACATTTTAAATTAATTCGAAACAGGTGAATCAAAAAAAGAAATACTGTACAATAGAAATATTATGGACTATTGTGCCGTTTCGGAGCGCAAAAACATTAAGGAGTGAAACACGTGTCAAATATCGAAGAATTAAACGACCAACTTTTGGTGAGACGCCAGAAGATGACAGATATTCGCGAAAACGGTATGGACCCATTCGGCAGCCGTTTTGAACGCACACATTTATCGAACGAAGTTATTGCAGATAACGAGCAATTTGATAAAGAACAATTGGAAGAAAACCTACGCGAAGTTACAATCGCCGGACGTATTATGACAAAACGCGGTAAAGGTAAAGCAGGATTTGCGCATATTCAGGACTTGGCAGGGCAAATTCAAATTTATGTACGCAAAGATGCGATCGGCGAAGAAGCTTACGAATTATTCAACAAAGCGGATCTTGGTGATATCGTAGGGGTAAAAGGAAACGTATTCCGTACACAAGTTGGTGAGCTATCAGTAAAGGCAACCGAATTCACATTCTTAACGAAAGCATTGCGCCCATTACCGGACAAATTCCACGGGTTGACAGATGTAGAACAACGCTACCGTCAACGTTATGTAGATTTAATGACAAACGATGAATCAAAAACAACATTCATCCAGCGTTCAAAAATCATTCGTGCAATCCGCAATTACTTAGATAGCAACGGTTATTTAGAGGTGGAAACGCCAATGCTGCATACAATCGCTGGTGGTGCTGCAGCTCGTCCTTTCATCACACACCACAATGCGCTTGATATGGAATTATACATGCGTATTGCAATTGAGTTGCATTTAAAACGTTTAATCGTTGGCGGCCTGGAAAAAGTATATGAAATTGGCCGTGTATTCCGTAACGAAGGGATTTCAACGCGTCACAACCCTGAATTCACAATGATCGAATTATATGAAGCATATGCAGACTACAACGATATTATGGATTTAACGGAAAATTTAATTGCGCATGTTGCCGGAGAAGTTCTAGGCACGACATCTGTGCAATATGGTGAAGATACAATCGAATTAGGTGTAGGCTGGAAACGCGTGCACATGGTAGATGCGGTTAAAGAAGCGACGGGTGTAGACTTCTGGGCTCTGATGACTGTAGAAGAAGCACGTAAACACGCTGCTGAACACGGTGTGGAAATTAAAGATGCACATGAAGTAGGTCACATCATCAATGAATTCTTCGAGCAAAAAGTAGAAGAAACATTAGTGCAGCCGACTTTCGTAACAGGTCATCCAGTGGAGATTTCTCCATTAGCGAAGAAAAATCCTGAAGACCCGCGCTTCACGGATCGCTTTGAGTTATTCATCGTCCGCCGTGAGCACGCAAACGCATTCACTGAATTAAATGATCCGATCGATCAACGCGAACGTTTTGAAGCCCAAATGGCGGAAAAAGAAGCAGGAAATGACGAAGCGCACGAAATGGACAATGACTTCATTGAAGCATTGGAATACGGTATGCCTCCAACAGGTGGTTTAGGTATTGGTATTGACCGTTTAATTATGCTGTTAACAAATTCACCGTCTATTCGCGATGTACTATTATTCCCAACAATGCGTCATACAACGAAATAACCTTTCTGAGAGCCGTGCGATATTTGCACGGCTCTTCTTTAGTATTAAAAGGGAGGGCTAATTTAAAAATTCCTACTTTTCTTTTTGCGATTTTGTTTATTTATCGACGATAGCCAATTGTAGCTTTGGTCGTTACGTGTTGAGAGTCTATTTGTGCATTTCGAATATAATTTTGTTTTTTTACAAATATGGCAGGCAACCTACTTGCCGTTTTTCGAAAAATGCGCTTATGTGAGATGAAGGAAGTATAATAACTAATAGAACTTCTATATCTATTTTATACTTAAATATTAAAGTGATATTGTGTAAAGGGAGTCCTGAATATATTAATTGTATGCGGGAAGTTTAAAGAGTTTATTAAATATAATAGAGAAAGTTCTGTGCGAAATTAGATAATATATTTTATAAAAAAACTATTGCTATATAACTTTAGGGATGGTATATTATTACCTGTCGCTAAAACGCGACAAGCTAACTAAATAAAATTCTTTACTTTTTAACTTTAGAGTGGTAAAGTATAAAAGTTACTAAATTCAAACAAAAACAAACTAAACAACTTTTTCAAAAAAAGTTGTTGACATTGTGAGTGTGGATTGGTAAGATATAAAAGTTGTCATTTGAGACGGCGCAATGAACCTTGAAAACTGAACAAGCAACGTTAATGAAACAAGCTTCTTAAATGAAGCAAACAATAGATATCAGCTTTTAATGAAGCTGGATCGCTAGCAAAGCAAATGAGCTTTCAAACTACTTTTATGGAGAGTTTGATCCTGGC
>NZ_JBQCJW010000023.1:0-52791 GCF_051967575.1 Solibacillus silvestris | reverse complement strand
CCGCTGGAGTCGCCTCCCCTCCATTCCAATCAACTCGCCTTGGCATGAAGTTTTGTCATCCCCAACTTTTGGTGAAGGGCCGAATTATTGAAATTTATGTAACTTTTAGGGAGTTCTACATGTCTATATGTGTAGGAGGTGGTAAATTTGAAGTTTAAATTTTTTAGTATTTTGATTATTGTATCGATATTGCTTTCCGCTTGCACTGCTGGAATAGAACCAAAGGAACATTTAGGAGAAATATATATCGTTGCATTGGACTCAATAATGAAACAGGATGAAGGATTAAATAGTGATATGGAGTATATAGCCATTGATTTGAGTAATTCTGAGGAAGTAGATGCAAGCGATAAAAAGGAAATTTTAAACTACTTTAAAGAAAAATATAAAGTCGAAGTAATGGACGCTACTCTTGAACAACTGGAAGAAAAGGGATTATATAATCCAGATATGATGCGTTTGGACGGCGTACTTCTTAAAATAGAAAAAATTGATTTTAAGTTCAACAATAAAATCTTATTTGAAGGCTCTAAGTATCGTTCGGGTTTAGGGGCAATTGGAATAGAAGTTAAAGTTCATTATAAAGGTAATAAATGGAGACCCAAAGAAGTGAAAATGACTTGGATTAGTTAAATATAATTGTATTAACGGATTTTTTTGCGAAACAAACGATTTATAGCATATACAAAACAAACCTAAATAACGTTCTTAAATTAAAGTTTGGGGCATAAGGAAAATCGGTAAACACTGCTATAACAACGTTTACCGATTTTTTATTGGAACATTGTTTATACGGGTTTTTATGCAATGTCTCTTTTTGACTCTCTCTTCCAAATAGCGCACATTATTAACACTGTAAACAGCGTGAACCCGCCAAATAGACTTGGTACAAATTGTTGTGCGTATTTTAGACCAATTACATCCTGAACTACATAGACTGCTCCAACAGCAATCATCAAAAATAGCATAACGATTTGCACGCCGATTAAGACAATCCTATTCGGTACAACACTTGAAATGGCCATTGTTAAAATCGTCAAAACAACAGAAAGTACAAAGATTACAACGACCGAAAGAATAATATATTGCCAAAACGTTATGTCATACCAATGATAATTCCAGCCAAATGATGTCAACGGTAAATCAAAATGTGACTGCGTCTCATTCGTTCCATACAGCGCCATATAAAATAGCAATAAGGTAGCCGAAAGTAAAGTGCCGCTGAAAAGCCCAGCAAACCATTTCGTTCGGTACAATCTGCGTCCTTTTGCAGATGAATACTGTAACGGCACAACATTCGCTATTTGATCTCGAATAAAAACCGGTGAGACCAGGATGGCAATACTTACAAAAATCGCAATCGCAATCGAAGTTTTATACGTTTTAAAATTACTTGTTACAACATCTGAATATACAGCAAATCGCTTTTCATCTAAAAGTTGCTGCAGTCTCTTTTTCTGGCCTTCAGATTCATCGTTCATATACGCAATGATCGCTTCCTCTCTATATTGATTTTCCTTTAAATACCATTCGTATGCTTGAAAGCGCCAAGGAAAATCTACGTTACTCTCAAACACAATTTTGTTACGATAAGCATGCTGCTCCTCATTCTCGTACTTATGATTCTCAAACTTTTCATAACTATCCATACTTAAAGCAACCGCTTCTGGATCATTCGCTAAGTACGCATCTGCCACTAGGATCTCTGCTTCATACATAGCCTGTAATTTCAATCGCTCTTCCTCATCCCAATCGGCACCGAACATAGGAATGATCTGTTGTTCAATGTCAAAATGATCTCCTTCTGGTCATCCGTTTGGAAAATGCTCTAAATCAAATTCTATTAATAATTTAAAGAGTAATGCTAATTAAACTAAATGTGCATGATAGTTTAATTAAGTGAGTAACCCCATACATGTTTAGCCCCCTTGCATTTATGGGGATTAATTATGAAGAGACTTGGATTTCTATATACATGAGGAGGATGCATTTTGGAAAAATTCGATGTCATTATCGTGGGCTCAGGTTTGGCTGGTTTAACAACAGCTTTGGAATTAAGCGAAAGCGGAAAATCCGTTATTGTGCTCGAGAAGAATGAAGTTATCGGTGGCAGAACGTCTTCTTGGGATGAGAATGGGATGGTCGTTGAATCCGGTTTGCACCGACATATAGGTTATTATGAAGCTTTGCCGAAAATTCTGAAAAAGGTTGGAGTTGAAGTTGATGAGATCATTCAGTGGGAAGAGCAAATCGATATTCGAATAAAAGGTAGCAAAGAAAAGAAATCCTTTGGAATTTCACCGATTTACGGCCCAATTGAAACAATTAAAGGCGCTATCGGCAACAATGATCTCCTCTCGCTAGAAGATAAG
This sequence comes from Solibacillus silvestris, assembly GCF_051967575.1. Taxonomy (NCBI): domain Bacteria; kingdom Bacillati; phylum Bacillota; class Bacilli; order Caryophanales; family Caryophanaceae; genus Solibacillus; species Solibacillus silvestris. The sequence goes on along the minus strand of NZ_JBQCJW010000023.1, from coordinate 50,419 downwards.
CTTTCACTGATTTCTTTTTTCACAAATGGATTTCTGCAATATATAAAGCATCCCGATAAATTGGACCAATTCAGTGTAAGGGAATTTGCTGAAAAGTATCATGTAAGTGAGGATGCATTGAATTTTGTCGTTATCCCACTAAGCTCAGGGATATTCTTCCTACCTCCCGAAAGATATTCAGCAAAAGCATTTTTCGGATTATTTCTACCAGGCGTCAAGCGGTTCTATAAATTAAGGATCGGCGCTTATCTAGGTGGTATGACAGAGATTCTGGCTAACCCGATCGCACACCAAATCGTCAAAAACAAAGGGGTGATCAAGACCGGTTCAGGCGTTAAGAATTTAATTATGGATCAAGGGATTATTACCGGAGTCCAGTTGGATGGTGGCAACGAGGTAAGGGCAGAACATACAGTAATCACAGCGAATCTAGGCGGGGCCAAAAAGATATTGGCAAACCATTTTTCAACACATCCGTTCTTCGAGAATTTATTCCGGTTACCAACAATGCCCGCAGTAACGATTCAAATGGAGTTTGAAAAGCCTGTGCTTCCTGTTGATCGAACGACATTCGGCCCCCTCACTTCACTTGCAAGCTTTGCCGAGCAGTCCCGTTCCACTTTTAAGCATGTCCCAGGCAGAATTTCCATTATACTGACGCCACCCGAAAAATTCCTTAAAATGAATCATGAGGATATATTAAAAAATGTACAAAAGGATGGAAAAGAATTAGGGTTGGATTTGGAGGCTGGTTTAATCCAATACAGAGTTGTAAGCCATCCCGAAGATTTTCACAGCCTTGAGCCGAATTACGATCATCTGCGTCCTGAACAGCAAACGCCCATTAAAGGTTTAATATTGGCTGGGGATTATACTCGTCAGCCATTTTTCGCCACGATGGAAGGTGCTGTCATATCAGGATTGAATGCCGCACAATTAATATTGGGTGAACAGTAACGGACTTATGAAAACAGTTTCTCCCTTCCCTAGGTATTCAATGTTTCATCCTTCCTTTAGCGTTTTGAAGGAGCGAAGGAATCAACAATAGAATTCATAGGTCTGATGCTGTGGCGCAATTGATTGTCTTTCTGGCTAATCGCATTTATCGGATTTCAATTCAAAATATATAAATAAACTATATCAGTGCAATTATTTTTAATTTCGCCTATTTTATGCCAAAATTTAATGAAACACATAATTTTGGAGGAAACGCATATGAAGGATATTTTATGTATCGGTGAATTATTAATCGATTTTTTCACAACACAAACCGAACAATCGATTATAGAAGCAACGACATTTGAAAAACAGGCAGGCGGAGCTCCGGCAAATGTGGCAGCAGCAATCGCAAAACTTGGCGGGCATTCCTATTTTTGCGGAAAAGTGGGCGATGATGCATTTGGCCACTTCCTCAAACAAACGCTCGAGAAAGCAGGTGTTCATACAGATCAGCTTATTTTAGATCCGTCTGCACCTACTACTTTAGCCTTTGTTTCAAGAGAGGCGAATGGAGAGCGCGATTTCATTTTCAACCGTGGTGCCGATGAGTTACTTCGCATTGAAGACGTGAATTTACAGCAATTAATGGCGATTGATATAATTCATTTCGGTTCAGCAACAGCTCTTTTAAGCGAGCCATTTAGCAGAACTTACGAGCAATTAATGCAAACATTATTATTGCAAAATCATTTTATTTCATTCGACCCGAATTACCGCGCAGACCTTTGGAAGCATGATACAGAAAGTTTTATCCGAAAATGCGAACCTTTCATAGAAGCAGCCCATTTCATTAAAATGAGTGATGAAGAATTATTATTATTGGCACGTACAGACAACTTTGAGCTGGCAGTGGAATGGCTGACACAGTTTGATGGCAAAACAATTGCGATTACACAAGGGGCTTCTGGTACATTGCTCATTCTAAATGGCCAAATCACGTCTATCCCCGCAAACCCTGTAAATTCAATTGATACAACTGGTGCAGGTGATGCCTTTGTCGGTGCTGTTTTATATCAGCTGAGCAAACATGATGTAATGAATCTATCGTTCAATGAATGGGTATCGATTATTGAATTCGCCAATCTTGCCGCATCAAAAGTATGCGAGAAAGTCGGTGCAATTGAAGCACTGTCGGCATTAGAGGAACTGCGATCATAAAAAATTTGGCTGTTATATTTTTCAGCGTTTGCAATATTCCGCTGTTCACAAGCATATTGCACATAAAACAACAGAGCTTTTTCAAGTAAAAGCTGCACTTTATTGCCATCATCATAGCTATAGCGGTCATAAATGGTCTGCATTTTTAGCCTAAGCCTGCAACCGCAGCATTCAGTTTTGCCCTGAAGCAAAAGCAAATGCACGAGGTTTAGCTCATACCCACACGGTAATTGGATGTAATAACTGTATAAAGAGGCCGCTATTTAAGCTTTATAAAACTCATTTGAACTTATTAACAGGAATTGCGCAAATGCAAAGAAAGCGACATTCTCCCCGGCTCTGTTTCAATTTTTCCGCCTTGTTGTTTGTCATAGTCTACGATGGCTGCTTTTGCGCCTTCTTCCAAAAAATGCTTTACCGCTGCAAAGCAAATAACGTTTGGACCGAAAACTACTTTAATCATTTTCTGCAGCACGAGCATGAACCCGAGCGTAATTAAATTCTGCTGTACGTGATTTCCGTAAACCGGCTTAATAATAAGCTGTTCCGTAATAAACCCTAGAACAAGTCCTGTGAGAATCGCGACAACAATTCCGACTAAAAAGCTGTTGCTCCATAAATAAGTGAATACCCCAGTATAGGCACCCCATACGAACAGTCCGCCGTGCGCAAAGTTCAGCACGTCCATTAACCTGAATAAAATCGTCAATCCTGCCGCCAGCAAGAAAATAAGCATTCCTGTCGCTAGTCCATTTATCGTTAAACTGATTATTAGTTCCATCTGCTTTCCCTCCTTATCCGATCCCTAAATATTTACGCTTCAGCTGTTCGCCTTCAATTAAACCTTGCATTTTCCCTGATTGCACAGTCCGCCCATCATCAATCAATGTAAATATATCGCCGATTTTACTCGCCACCATAAAGTTCTGTTCGACAAGTACGATCGAAGTATGCTTTTTCATTTTGGTAATATCTTCTATTACTTTCTCAATAACAATTGATGCAAGACCTTTGGATGGTTCATCGATTAAAAGCAGTTTGCTGTCATTGACAAAAGCCCTTGCCATCGCAAGCATTTGCATTTTGCCACCCGATAGATTGCCGCCTTGCTTTTTCAAATCCGGGAATAACTGAATCGTCCCTATTGATGCCAGTGTCAATCCCATAATTGTGCGAAGTGTCGTCGTTTTCCCGGCGCCATCCCGCTCTAGCAAAACCGATACTTCTCCAGCTTTTGCTTCAAAATTGATGCCTAGCAAAATATGATATTGTGAAATAAATGTCTCCACACGCTCCAGCGTTAAAATATTACTCATATGCAAGGTCTCCTAAATACGCTTGTTGGACCATTTCATTGTTCATGATTTCCTCAGATGACCCGTCAGCTAAAAGCGCACCGTTGAACAGCATCATAATGGAGTCGGACAGATCGATAATCATATCCATTTTGTGTTCGATCAATAAAATCGTTATATCACCGCGCTCCTTAATCGAACGAATCACATCCAATATTGCAGGTACTTCCTCCAATGACATACCGGCTGTCGGCTCATCCAACAGTAAAATTCCAGTATCAATTGCCAGTAAAATTCCGATTTCCAGTTTTCTTTTTTCACCGTGTGAAAGCTGATTCTACACCTGATGCATTTTTTCGGTTAACAGAACTTGTTCCAAAATTCCAACCGCTTTATTCATAATTTCTTTGCAGCTGAAGATTTGTTCTAATAAAAGCTGATTTATTCTAATAAATAATATTTTGTTCTAATATAATTGCGATTTTCTAATATATCGTGCGGTTGTTCTAATATCACTTCGAAATGGGCTAATATCGGTTCTCAATCTTCTAATATCCCTCCGTCTTGTTCTAATAAGCTGTTCAATTGTTCTAATAACAAACTACGGCAAGACTTTTCCCTCCGATTACCGGCAATCAATGCTCCATTCCACTTCAATTTCAACCAACTTCTAATATCTGCTCCATTTCTTCTAATAAAGCTCTGATTTCTTCTAATAACCCGCTCCATTATTCTAATAAAAAAAGCAGTAACGCTCCTGCACCCCAATAAAAAAGCCTGGTTGAATGGCATCTGCAACATAGTTCCCAATCAATCTATTCACATTTTCAACACAAGCTCATATAGTCGCTCGGTCGGTTTCATCGGCGTGATTTTATATTGGTCATCCAGCACATCTACACAGCACTCATAATGTTTGATCGCTTCCCGGCAATTTCCTGAATAGTAATGGACAAGCATTAATAACCGTTAACCTTCTTCATGACCATCATCAATTGCAATAATCCGGCCTGCCCATCTGATCACTTTCTCGAACTGCTGAAGACGAACGCAATTTTGTGCCACTCGCTCTAGAATGAGCAGTATTTGTTCATTTACTAATATATAGTTTATTAATATACAGTGTTGAATATTATAGGCAGTTCGAGAAAAAGAAACTCACGTATATTCACACAATGCTAGAGTACTTTATCCAGCATGATCGCTAAAATGATGAATGCAGCGGCGATTGCCATAAAACCGATCATAAAATAACCGATTATACGGATCGGCTTCGGTATTTGCTTCATATTATAAGAACTTGGTGTGCCTACATGCTTTTGATATTGCGCATCTGCATCGTTAAACGGTTTTTTCTCCATCAAAATCACTCCATTCCCTTTTGTATATATACATTCAACAAAATAAAAAGTTCCAATAATTATATTGCTTCGATATAATGCCGATAAAATTATAGATTGAAATGTATGAAAACATGTATGAAAACGCTTTATAAAATATTTTTTCATGCGAGATGTAAGCGGAGACATATGCACAAAACATAGATTCCAATGGATTTTATGAATTGACAGTCAATTAAAAAGAGGAAATTTTACTTTACATAATTTTCTGAATATTGTATAGTTATAAAAAGGAGCTGATACAAATGACAAATTACACATACTTGGCATCAGATGAAAACGATGTATCCTACTTATTCGAAGATGACAGTGACTTCTTCGATTTAGACAGCTTTGACGACAATGATATTTAAAGGAGCACTCACACGACATGGTATGGATTAAATCGATAAAGGATGTGGCGAATATATAATAATCGCCACATCCTTTATTATTTTACATATTGAATAAACCAGTCATGCCCTTCCGCTTTCATTGAAAAACCAATAAACCCAGCTTCTAAAAGCTGTTGTTGTGCATTTGAATCGTTCATTGAAACAAATCGTTCTTCAGTCCAATAACTCCTTGCTTCAGGCAATTGTTTCATAAACATATAGCGCAGCTTTCCGCCATACTTCAATTTCAATGCAGCAATATGCATATTTTGCGAAAATTTATCTTTCATACTGGCGATATTTCCCGGCATTACCGTTGCACAAACGATATTATATTTCGTTAAATCAATTTGCTGCATAATAATATCCGCCATCGTACGTTGTAATCCAAAACCGCGATATTTCGGATGCACATTTGAAATTTCCTGATAAAGCACTTTTTTCAGTTCGGCTTCTGATTGCAACCCGATATCATAGCCTAAATGTTCATCATCAATTACAGGCTCCAGCAAAGCCCGGAATGCAATTAGCTTCCCTCCTACAAACACGCCGATCATCAGCCCGTTCCCTCTTAAAATAAAGCCCAGCTCATCTTCATCAAGCGGCTGTAATATCGCTTTATTAGGCAATGCACTAACGACTTCCTGCTGCAGCGTCATCAGCTCGGGAATATGTGATTCGTCCAATAAATGCACTTCATATGCATCAATACCTAAAAATCCCGTCCCAATCATTTACCGCACCACACATTTTTCACGCGTCAATTCCGCTAAAATCGCTTCATCCACATCCACGCCCAATCCCGCTTGTTCGTTCAGCTGGATATACGGCACATTATATTGAAGATTCCCGATATCTTTAGAAAACTTCAAAGGACCCGTTAATTCAACACTTTTGAATACTTTATTCGAAAATGCCACATGGAAACCAGCCGACGAACCGACTGATGACTCGACCATTGACCCGATTTGGCATTCGATTCCTGCCATTTCCGCCATATGGGCAAGCTTCATCGCAGGATACATGCCGCCGCATTTCATTAATTTAATGTTCACTTTATCCGCCGCACGCTTTGCGATGATTTCACGCATTTCCCTTACACCGCGTAAACCTTCGTCGATCATGACAGGGATTGATGTTTTAGATTTGATTTCAACCATGCCATCAATGTCATCTGCACGCACCGGCTGTTCTAGCCAATCGATATTCAGATGTTCCAGCTCCCGCACTGCTTGCATCGTTGTTGAACTATTTCCCCAGCCCTGGTTCACATCAACACGAATCGCAATATCGTCACCAACGCGTTCACGCACCGCTTTAATACGTGCTACATCGCTGATTACATCACGGCCCACTTTCATTTTGAAGGAATTGTAGCCCATTTCCACATGTTCTGCCGCTTCTTTAGCCATTTTTTCAGGTGTTCCAATACTTAATACATGTGTAATCGGAAATTTTTCGTAATAACGGCCACCAGTTAATTGGTATGCTGGCACACGAAGCTTTTTCCCCGCTATATCAAAGCAAGCAATATCAATTGCCGCTTTAGCAGCTGGTGCACTGTAAATGAGGGTATCCATTTGTGCATGAATTTTTTCAAAGTTCATCGGATTTTCGCCGATCATCGCTGGTGCCAACGTATGTTTCAGCACGGCATACGTACCTTCCAGCGTTTCTCCTGTGACATGCTCATCAGGTACCGCTTCTCCCCATCCGACCAATCCGCATTCGGACGTCATTTTTACGATAATCGACGGCATATTCGGGTAAGTGCCATAGCTTACGATAAATGGTTCGATCAATGGCAATTCGATATTAAATAGTTCGATTTGTTTTATTTGCAACATTTGCCTTCCTCCTTTATTACTGCGGGCGTTCAATCGTGAATTGCTCGCCGATTTTTGCATAATCATTTCCTGCCAAACGGCTAATCGCCCCAAGTCCATGCGGATCAATTCGGCCATTTTCGAAAATACTTTCTTCTATATGATAGTACACTACTTTCGCAATGATAAGATCGCAGCCGGGATTTTTCCAATCGCCCCCAAGTTCCAATGCTTTTTCAAGTACACATTCAAGCCGCACTTTCGCTTCTTTTACACCTGGGACATCGATTTTAACACTCCTGACTAATGACATTTGGGCATGCTCTACTTCGCTTTGCTGTGGAGGCAAATTTGCCGCTGTTTCATTTACTTGAGCCACATTTTCGGAGTCGACAATATGGATGACAAATTGACGATTTGCACGAATATTCCTTGCTGTATCCTTCATTTCACCAGATTTGCGCTGAATGCTCACCGAAATCATCGGAGGATTCGATGATACAATATTAAAAAAGCTAAACGGTGCTGCATTCACTACACCTTCTTCGGAAATGGACGTAACAAATGCAATTGGCCTTGGAATAATTGAACCAATCAAAAATTTATAGTTTTCATGTTCTGATAATTGTTTCGGATCTATTTTTTTCATAAAATTTCGCCTCTTTTCTTATCACTATTTTGACTTTAGTGAACAGATCGCTGGACGTCAAATAATTTATTTGCATCGCAATGGAACGTTAGTATTTTTATACATATTAAATACTAGCCACTTTTTTGTGGGCTTCCCTATGTTTTTATAAGAAGTTTTCACATTCCCCAATTCAAATAAATTCCTTCTTTTGTTAAATTTATTTCTTTTTTAAGAGAAAATCTCCAGCGAAACTTCGTAAATTCCTTATTTTCAAACTGTTATAAACAGTTACCCATTAAGTTAAAACAAAAAGAAAACCACTGTATAATTTCGGGTTTACTTCTGCCAAAACCTTGATTTACCAATGCATAAAACGATTTTCACATCACTTTCCTGTGTATTAGTCACTGTTATATTATGAGTTCAATAGCAATTTTCGATATTTAAAATTATGCACCTACCAGAATTTAATAGCCAAACTAAGCAAAATTAGTTATTCAAGTAGAATATATACCAACTTACAATATTATCCTGTTATTTCAATATTGTTATACCCTACAAAATCGATAATATTATCAAAACCTTGATTTAACAACGTTATTACACTGTTTTTCTTATAATAAATCATTACTTCAAGTACGATTTTATTACACAAAAGAGAAATATATGTTTTTTCGACATAATTTATTTTTAAAATTCCACTTGCACAACATAATAATTTAATGTTAAGTTATTGTACATGGATGTTCATATATTCGACACATCTACTTCAAGTAGAAAATTATCGTAAAAACGATATTTTAATATGTGTGAGGGGGAATTTAGATGAAAAAGAATCGTTGGCTTATTGCTGCATCAGCTATTGCTATTCACCTTTCAATTGGTGGAGCTTATGCATATAGTGTGTATAAAAATCCAATTGCTACAGAGCTTGGTTGGGATGCTTCGCAAATTACGATTGCGTTTACAATTATGATGGGATTAGCTGGTTTTGCTGCCGCACTATTTGGCAGTACAGTAGAAAAATTAGGACCGAGAAAAGCAGCGATGGTTGCCGCGGTGCTATTTGGTTTAGGACAAGGCGGCGCAGGTATTGCAATCGCTATGGATTCGGTTGTTCTATACTGGTTGACATACGGGCTGCTAAGTGGTCTTGGTATGGGGATCGGCTATATTGCACCGGTGTCGACGCTTGTTAAATGGTTCCCGAATCGTCGCGGTTTAGCGACAGGGATGGCTGTATTAGGATTTGGTTCTGGTGCGCTAATTACTGCGCCAGTTGCTGCAAGATTAATGGAAGCTGTCGGGATTTCAAACACTTACTTCATTTTAGGAGTTAGCTATTTTGTATTAATGATAATCGGAGCACTTTATATTGCACCGCCTAAACCAGGTGAAGTGGAAGAAACGGTCGCTTCAGGAAAGTCAAAAACACAGGAAATTGCACAAATGTCTGCTCGTGAAGCAGTCCGCACAAAGCAATTCTGGATGCTTTGGGCAATGCACTTGATTAATGTAACATCCGGTTTAATGATGATTTCAGTTGCCTCTCCAATGGCACAGGAAATCGCTGGTCTATCTGTTGCCGCTGCTGCAGCAATGGTTGGTTTAATGGGATTATTCAATGGTGGCGGTCGCTTACTTTGGGCGGCAGGATCAGATTATATCGGGCGTTCTAACGTATTCGTTATTTTCTTCACGATTCAGTTGATTGCCTTTATTACGTTACCATTCACGACAAACGCGATTCTTTTACAACTATTCATTTTCTTAGTAGTTAGTTGTTATGGCGGCGGATTCTCGAACTTGCCAGCATTCGCGAGTGATTTATTCGGTACGAAGCAGCTTGGGGTAATTCATGGTTATTTATTGACGACATGGTCACTTGGCGGTATTTTCGGACCGATTATCGTATCAACAATTCACGAAGCTGCAAACAGCTATGTGCCTGTATTTTACCTATTCAGTTTCTTAATCGCAATTTCATTAGGTATTTCTTTACTATTGCGTTCAGATGTGAATAAAATGAAAAAACAACGCGCAAAAGAACAAGAAAGCTTAAACCACAAAGGGGAGCAAGGAGCACCTGCTCATTCATAAGGGGATTATATAGGGATGTGCCGGAAATGAAAAATTTCCGACACATCCCTTTCCTTTTGTTCATGTTATGATGTGTTTAACTATATTTTAGCGAGGGATTATATTGCTTTTCACTATTTTGCTTTACTTACATATTTTAAGTGTCATCGTTGCTACCGGTCCCCTTTTCGCTATTTTTCCTATATTGAAACGTATGGAGCATGCAGAGCAGCCTGAACTCCACAGCTATATCACTTCTCTCAAAGGATTGCTGCGGGCAGTTGCGAATGGCGGGCATTTCCTCGTGCCTACCGGGCTGATTCTAATTTATTTTAGCGGCTGGTCTTGGACATCTCCTTGGCTTATTGTGACATATGTTGTTATGGTCTGCTCCCTCTTCTTTATGGCACGTGCATTTAAACCTGCCATGAAATTTTCGGAAAGTGCTGACTTTACGAAAGAGCAGTTTATACATATGGTAAAAAGCGCTACTTGGAAATACATCATTTTAATGGGCTTCTTTCTTTGGCTCATGGTCGCAAAACCTAACTTTTGGGGATAAGTTAGGTTTTTTCCCGTTTCTATTAAAATTCTCTCTATTATTTTCAAAATTAGGAATGTTACAATCAATGGAAGAGGTTTTTTAAAGGGGGATGTTCATGGATCGTCATCATATGAGTGTGATTTTAGGGGGAATATTATTTTTAGCCGTTGCAATGGGGATTAGCCGCTTCGCTTTTACGCCGATTTTACCGTTCATGCGTGTCGATGAAAATTTATCATTTACGCAAGGCGGCTTGCTTGCATCAAGCAATTATATTGGCTATTTTATCGGGGCATTAGGAGCCGGTTTTATTTTTAAATCGAAAAAGAACTTTCTATTATTGAATATGCTCCTGAATGTCGTTTCGGTATTTTTAATGGGGTGGATTGAATCCTATTCAATTTGGATAATTCTGCGCTTTATTGCCGGGTTGACAGGCGGTTTTATATTCGTCCTGACATCGAGCATCGTAATGGATTATTTGGCGGCAAATTTATTGTCGCGCTGGAGCGGCTATGTATTTAGCGGAATCGGCATCGGAATTGCGTTTTCAGGCCTACTCGTGCCGTTTTTTGAAGCGAGCTTTCGTTGGCAAGGTTCATGGCTCGGACTTGGGGCATTGTCCGCCTTATTTTTAGTGACGACACTTTTTTTATGGCGCCATCTGCAAGTGCAGGATCGTGAAAAGCAGCCAAAATCCGATGATACAAATATTTGGCGCGGTTTCATGCCTTGGCTCATTATTGCATATGGGCTGGAAGGATTAGGCTATATCGTGACGGGCACGTTTTTAGTAGATATTATTTATAATATTGAGCCTTTGCGTGCATACGCTGGCTACAGCTGGGTCATGGTCGGTTTAGCCGCTATTCCATCTGCGCCAATTTGGATGCAGCTCATGTCGCGCTTTTCTTCAATTTCGATGATGGCTGTGGCATATGCATTGCAAATTCTAGGTATTTTGCTTCCTGTCTTTTCACAATCGGTTTGGAGCGTATTGCTCTCCGCCTTTTTATATGGTTTTACGTTTGTTGGTCTTGTCACAATGTCTACAGCATATGCGAGACAGCTCTTCCCAAAACAGAGCGCATATGTCGTATCAATGCTTACGACCTTTTATGCGTTTGGGCAAATTATCGGTCCAGTTATCGCGAGCCGTATGGAAATGCATTTTCATACATATAAAGCCCCTCTTCTATTTGCAGGCGGGACGGTCACAATAGCGCTTATTATTTTGCTGGCCGGATATTTTTACAGCAGAAAGAAACATGTTCGGATTGCCGGGCATATATTGCAATCCTAGTTATTTTCAGGATTTAATGTGGCGCTGTGTGTTTGCACGGCGCTTCATTACATTTTAGCGGCAAATCCGGATAGTGTCCTTTGCATAAATTATAGAAGTTAAAATAAGGCTAATATTTCTGAATCGCAAGCAAAGGATATTTATGAAAGTTTTCATATTGCTATACGCTGGCATGGCAAGAAACAACTTTATTGATAAGCTTTATTATTCGGTCCTCTCTCCCTATTCCTTAAATTAATTTACCCGCCCCATCATTAATGCTACGATACCGATAACAACGTATTTCGGAGGACTCATTATGGAAGAAAAACATTACTCAATCGGCGAGCTTGCTAAGTTGACGAATATATCGGTCCAGACATTACGGTATTACGATCAAATTGGTTTATTTAAGCCTTCATATGTCGATCCAAAAACAAATTACCGCTACTATAAAGACGCACAGCTTTACTATTTGGATATTATTAAATCCCTCAAATATATCGGTGTTTCTTTAGAGGAAATTAAAGCTGCCCAAAAATTCACACCTGCGGAACTCCTTTCATTTTTACAGAAACAAGAAAGTGTCATTGAAAATCAAATTAATCGCATGTATGAAATTCGGCAATCTTTATATAAAACAAAAAGACAAATGGAGGAACAGCTTGCCATTGATGTCATGGATACGGTTTATATTAAAAATGAAGAAGCCCTCCGTATTTTGTCGATTCACACAAATGAGCTGACACCGTATCATATTCCAAACACTTACTACAGCTCATTAATCAAAACATTGGAAATTGAAAACAGCTTATTAAGCAATCGCTATGGCTGTATTTATCCTTTCCGGCAATACGACAGCCTAGATGAACTGCATTACAGCCATATTTTCACTCCGCTTCTTACAGATCGATATATTACACATTTAACATCCGATATGGAGGTCAAAACTATCCGTGCGGGGCGCTATGCATGTATCGCTTTTATCTTTGAACAAGATACGTATTTAACACATTACCAAAAGCTTTACCATTATATAGAAGAAAAGCAGTTAAATGTCGGGCCTGTCGTCTATGAAATATTTATGCCGCTCAATTACTCCCCTAATGAAGAAGACCAGTTTATCGTGGAACTGAAGATCAAGCTTCTTTAACTATTTTTTACAATAATTTAAAACAGTTTCATTGACTCTATAGCTACTATAAGGTTTATGTTAGATAGTACGGATTATCATTTTTTATATAAAGCGGCAAGTTCTCCAATGGTCCGGTTTCAAATGAAGAGCATTATCGGGCATATCATTTGAAGTTGAACGGTCGCTTTAATACTTTGATTTTTACAATTAAATAAGGAGAAGTAACAACTATGAAAGACTATAAAGTAACATTGGGGCTACTGCTGTTAAACTTGTTTATTGCTTTTTTAGGAATCGGTTTAGTCATTCCAGTGCTCCCGACATTAATGAACGAACTGCAAATAAATGGAACTGTTGTTGGTTATTTAACGGCAGCATTCGCCATTGCACAATTAATTGTTTCACCACTCGCTGGTAAAGCGGTTGACAAATACGGACGTAAAATTATGATCGTCCTTGGTTTATTTATTTTCGGAATGTCAGAATTTTTATTCGGTTTAGGAAAAACAATCGAAGTATTATTTATTTCTCGTGTATTGGGCGGGATTAGTGCGGCGTTTATTATGCCTGCTGTAACGGCATTTATCGCGGATATTACGACAATGGAGACACGCCCGAAAGCGCTTGGCTATATGAGTGCAGCAATCAGCACCGGCTTCATCATTGGACCTGGCATCGGGGGCTTTTTAGCGGATTTTGGTACACGTGTGCCATTCTACTTTGCGGGGGCGCTTGGTACAACGGCTGCCATTTTATCGATTATTTTACTGCGCGAGCCACAGCGCAACGAAGAAAATCTGGAAAATGCACCTAAGCAAACATCCGGCTTCAAGCGTATTTTAGAACCAATGTACTTGATCGCATTTATTTTGATTTTTGTCGCATCATTTGGATTAGCGGCTTTTGAATCATTCTTCAGCTTATTCGTCGATCACAAATTCAGCTTCACTCCTACGGATATCGCCATCATTATTACAGGCGGTGCGATTTTTGGGGCTGTTGCACAAGTAGCGCTGTTTGATCGATTAGCCCAAAAATGGGGGGAAATTAAGCTTATCCGCTACAGTTTAATATTATCAGGCGTATTAGTGTTTTTAATGACCGTTGTAAGCTCCTATTTTGCCATTTTACTCGTTACGTGTATCGTATTTGTCGGATTTGACTTATTCCGTCCAGCAGTAACGAGCTATTTATCAAAGATTGCCGGCAATGAACAAGGATTTGTCGGTGGCATGAACTCCATGTTTACGAGTCTGGCGAATATTTTCGGTCCTATTTTAGGCGGTATGCTGTTCGATATTGATATTAACTACCCGTATTACTTTGCGACAGTTGTCATCGTCTTCGGTATTCTGTTAACATTAATTTGGAAGAAGCCTGCCTCCTATAGGTAGACTTCTTGTTCTTTGTATTTGATTTTCCTATTTTTTACGTAAATATGTTTTACTAAGGAGGATTTCATCATGACAACAAGATCAGAGCAACTTATTTCAACAACGGAAAAATTCGGGGCGCACAATTATCACCCGCTGCCGATTGTTATCGAAAAGGCAGAGGGCGCATGGGTGACAGACCCTGAAGGAAACCGCTACCTAGATATGCTTTCAGCGTATTCAGCTCTAAATCAAGGACATCGCCACCCTAAAATTATTCAAGCATTAAAGGATCAGGCAGATGCGGTCACACTTACTTCGCGGGCATTCCATAGTGCCACTTTAGGTGTATGGTATGAAAAGCTTTGTCGGCTAACCGGCAAAAACATGGTACTGCCGATGAATACAGGTGCTGAAGCTGTAGAAACGGCGATTAAAACTGCACGCCGTTGGGGATATGAAGTTAAAGGCATACCGGCAAATGAAGCACAAATTATCGGCTGTAACGGCAATTTCCACGGGCGTACGATGGGCGCTGTATCTTTATCATCAGAAGCTGAATATAAGCGCGGCTTCGGTCCAATGCTGGAAGGCTTCAAATTAATTCCATACGGTGATATTGATGCATTGAAGGCGGCTATTACATCGAATACAGCCGCATTTATTGTTGAGCCTATACAAGGGGAAGCAGGCATTCTCATCCCGACAGAAGGCTTCCTAAAAGCGGCATATGAATTATGCAAAGAAAATAATGTTCTATTTATCGCAGACGAAATTCAAACAGGTTTATCACGTACGGGGAAACTTTTTGCATGCGAATGGGAAAATGTTGTACCGGACGTTTATATTTTAGGCAAGGCGCTTGGCGGTGGCGTATATCCGATTTCTGCCGTTGTGGCGAACGACGACATTCTCGGTGTATTCAACCCTGGCTCACATGGCTCCACATTCGGCGGCAATCCGCTGGCATGTGCGGTCTCCATTGCAGCGATTGACGTATTGCTCGATGAAAAACTGACAGAACGTTCACTTGAGCTTGGCAATTACTTTAAAGCGCAGCTAGAAGCGATCGACAATGCGGTTATTAAAGACGTGCGCGGCCGTGGTCTTTTCATCGGTGTTGAGCTGCACGAATCGGCTCGTCCATATTGCGAAAAGCTTGCAGAGCGAAAAGTGCTTTGCAAAGAAACACATGATACAGTAATTCGTTTTGCTCCGCCGTTAATCATTTCAAAGGAAGATTTGGATTGGGCAATTGAGCAAATCAAAGCTGTATTTAGTGAATAAATGCTGTATTTTAAGGGCGCTGTGTATACATAGTGCCCTTATTTTTATTTTGTAGGCATTCTAAATTCTTTCTATTACTTTAAAGCAAGGAGATCGACTATGAAATCACTTTATGTTACCGGATATCGGCCGCATGAGCTTGGCATATTCAATGATAAGCATCCCGGTGTCGCGATCATTAAAACCGCAATAGAAAACCAGCTGCGCACTCTTGTGGAAGACGGGCTTGAATGGGTCGTCATTAGCGGGCAGCAAGGTGTTGAAACATGGGCAGCCCAAGTCGTATTGCATTTAAAAGAAGACTATCCGGCACTCAAATATTCCATCATCACTCCTTTTTTAGAACAAGAAAAAAATTGGAATGAGCATAAACAAGAGACGTATATGCATATAGTAAACCAGGCGGATTTTGTGACAGCTGTGACGAAGCGCCCTTATGAAGCACCATGGCAATTTATCGAGAAGGATAAATTCATCATCGCCAATACTGACGCCGCTTTGCTCGTTTATGACGAAGAAAACGAAGGCTCCCCTAAGTATGTGCATCGTCTCATTCAAAAATATAAGGAACAGCATGAGGAATATGAATTGCTCATCATTAATGCCTATGATTTACAAACTGTCGCAGAAGAGATGCAACGCGGGGATGAATGGTAAAAGCATCTTTAATTTTTCTAAATTCAGTCAATTTTCAGATTAATAAACTTTATTTTTTGGTATAATAAATTATAGAATTGTATTTCTTGAAGCCTAAGGGGGATAAACTATGGATCAAATGACGATGATCAAAGAAACAACACCAGTAAACATTCAGCATCATACGTATAAGCGCGAATGCCGATATACACGAGGAATTCAAATACCGCTTGCAGATATAGAAAATATTTTAAATGGCATGAATGAAGACACATTAGCCTACTTTGAATTTCATAATATCGCAAAAGAAATGAAATCCGGTACATTATTAAATGGCTATGCAGGATTAGCAAATATTATTTCAGACTATTATAAGCGTGAAAAAGGGATCGAAATTTTGGAATTGACGAACGGCCGGGACTTTTACGTAAAAATTACTTAATGACAATAAGGGGATGACTTCCTAAGTGAACGCCGATTTTAGCAACGTCTAGGGCATCGTACAAGATTCGATGCTTTGGACGTTGTTTAATTTTAATGTGATATAGTTTATGCTTCCTCCCCACTTCCGAAGTTAATTATATTTTCTAAAAATTTTTCGACTAAACTATTGACTTCTCAATTGATAAAGATTATCATTATCATTGTAAGGCAGACATGTTAGTTGTTAACATACTTTCGATACTGTTCCCCCCAGTTCAGATTCGAAACTCATTAATTACTTTTCTCATATTTCGAAAAGATGATGAACTTTATCTTTTCTCCTGGAAGAATGGCAAATCCCCTCACACGATTTGCCATTTTTTCATCGTAAAATTGGGTATACATATATAAAAGGAGTTGGTTTAATTGGAATACCGCATTGAAAAGGACACTTTAGGAGAAATTCGCGTACCTGCGGATAAAATATGGGGTGCCCAAACACAGCGCAGCAAAGAAAATTTCCAAATCGGCACGGAAAAAATGCCGATTGAAATTATTCGTGCCATGACGATTTTAAAAAAGGCAGCCGCAATCGCAAATAATAAATTAGGCAAACTGTCTCATACGAAAACAAACGCGATTGTCGAGGCAGCCGATGAAATTCTTGCAGGCAAATGGGATGACCACTTCCCACTTGTCGTTTGGCAAACAGGCAGCGGTACACAGACAAATATGAATGTAAACGAAACAATTGCCTACTTGGCAAATGAGAAATTAGCTGCAAGCGACTCAGAAGAGAAAGTACATCCAAACGATGATGTCAACAAATCTCAAAGCTCGAATGACACTTTCCCGACTGCTCTTCATATTGCTGCAGTGGAAATCGTCGAAAATTATTTAATGCCGCGTTTGAAGCTTTTACAGGCGACACTGAAAGAAAAGGCAATAGCATTTAACGATATTATTAAAATCGGTCGTACCCATTTGCAGGATGCGACACCGCTTACTCTTGGGCAGGAAATTGGCGGCTGGCACCATATGCTCCTGAAATGCGAAAAAATGATTATGGTAAATACGCAGTTCATGAAGGAGCTTGCCATCGGCGGGACAGCTGTCGGCACAGGCATTAATGCACATCCGGAATTCGGTGCCCGCACAGCCAAGGAAATCAGCAACCTGACCGGCATTGAATTTACATCTGCCGAAAACAAATTCCATGCGCTCACAAGTCATGATGAAATCGTTACAGCACACGGTGCACTAAAGGCATTAGCCGCTGATTTAATGAAGATCGCCAATGATGTTCGCTGGCTTGCAAGCGGTCCGCGGTCCGGTATCGGCGAAATTACGATTCCGGAAAATGAGCCTGGTTCATCGATTATGCCGGGGAAAGTAAACCCTACCCAAAGTGAAGCGATGACAATGGTCGTAACGCAAGTTGTCGGCAATGACGCTACAATTGCCTTCGCAGCATCACAGGGGAACTTCGAACTGAATGTATTCAAGCCGGTAATCATTTATAACTTCCTTCAATCAGCACGTCTTTTGGCCGATTCGATGAAATCATTCAATGACAATTGTGCAATCGGTATCGAACCGAATATGGAAGTGTTAGAAGCAAACCTGAAAAATTCATTGATGCTCGTTACTGCACTAAACCCGTATATCGGCTATGAAAACGCGGCAAAAATCGCAAAAACGGCACATAAAGAAGGCACAACATTGAAAGAAGCCGCCATTGCGACGGGTCTTTTAACAGAAGAAGAATTTGACCGCTACGTAGATCCGAAAACGATGATTTATCCAAATGCTGAATAAATAAAAGAAATATGACACAACCTTCCAAATGTTTAGTAACTTGTTCTTTTAAGGTAATAAACTAAAAACAAGGAGGTTGTGTTTTTTTATGAAAAAAATCCAATTCATAAAAGACGGCTATGAGATTGTTGTGGCAATTCCGGAAAGCGGACGACATGAGGATTCTGAATTTATCGAAGCGGATGCCTATTATAAAGATTTTGATGAATACCGCATATTAGTTTTAGCAAATTCAGAAGAAAAGGCCGTGGAAATGGCGACAAAGGAGCTGCTGACAAATCATCCATTTGAGCAAATTGCGAAAGACTATTAAATTCAATTCTCTATATTGCATAAAGGGTGCCTGAAGCAATTTCAGGACACCCCTTTTACGCGGATTATTGAAGGAAATTTAAATAAATACTGATTATTTGCTCTCCGTAAAAGTATACGATCAGCGAGGCGATGGCGATGGATGGTCCGAACGGGATTGGGGTTTTACGCCCTTGTCGGCGAATTTTCAACATGATTAACCCTGCAATCATCCCAATAATCGATGCTAAAAATAATGTTAACAATGTATTGAAAGTTCCTAAAACGAGACCAATCAATAAAAATAGCTTAATATCCCCGCCGCCCATGCCACCTTTTGAAATAATCGCGATTAATAATAAAAGCGAAAATCCAAGCCCAGCCCCAATAATACTATCCCACCACGGCTCCAATGGCGAAAGGATTCTTCCAATTATTAATAACGGCAGAAAAAATAATAAAATTTTATCCGGAATTAGCATATAGGCAATATCTGAAACATTAATAATGACCAATAATGAAACAAAAAGAAGCGCAACCATTAATTCCGCCGTCAGTCCAAGCTGCCATGTGGCAAAAGCAAATAACAGCCCTGTTACGAGCTCTGTAAATGCATAAATCGGAGACACTTTCGCCCCGCATGTCCGACATTTTCCGCGCAAAAATAAATACGAAAAAACAGGCACAAGTTCAAGTGCATGCAAACGTCGATTACAGCTTATACAATGGGATGGCGGTGCCACAATGGATTCCTTTTTCGGCACACGCAACCCTACTACATTGTAGAATGAACCGAAAACCAATCCTAGAATCCCTGCAAAAATTGTGTACATAATTGCCATTGCATACACTCCTTACTTGTACCGCCCTTATTGTTCATAGTAAAATGTCGTAATTTGGATATCTGCGGTAACAACATCCGTTCCATCTTCAGCGAACATATCCTCTTCTCCAGGAAGAGAAAAATCAATCATATCGATGTGCATAACACGTTCAGCATTTTCGATTTCCTTAATAAATTGCAGCAAATTCACATCATTTGGCGAAACAACACTTACATTAAATGTAACTAATTTTAATGATGGTGGCAATGTTTCCACAGCAATTGTTGAAACAGGCAATTCTGTCGTTTCCGCACTTTCCTCTATTTCTTCTGTGGTTTCTGTGGTTTCTGCGGTTTCCGTTGTCTCTGTGGTTTCTATTGTTTGTGTTGTTTCTGTTGTTTCTGTTGTTTCTGTTGTTTCTGTTGTTTCTGTTGTTTCTGTTGTTTCTGTTGTTTCTGTTGTTTCATTCCCCACATCAGCTATCGCTTGCTCTTCCTCCGTTTCAGCATCCGCTGTTGGATCTTGTAAGCCCGATTCCGATACGAGAATGTCATAATTATTAAACTCAATACTTTGAACAAGAGAGTTTGACACATACTCAATTTCCTCAAACGTCAGAATAAGCGAGTCAATCGCACGGTTATCCGGTACTTTTTTGTGCAATGAAAATCCATTCTCGCTTGTCTGGGATTTCTGTGACTGTATATCTCCAAGATTTTGCTCCAATGTTGCAATCTCTGTTTCCAAATAGTTTATTTCCGTACGAATCGCTTGTGCGTCGTCCTGCTTTGGCTTTACGGCAAAATAATAGAGTGCAAATAACAATGCCATCGCTAAAGCAATGACGACTAATAATGTTGTATTTTTATTGCTCGAGATGGAATTCATTCCTGTGCACCTCCAGCTACTGCGTATGCATGATCAATGATGAGATGAATTTCCACATTATAGCGGGGCAGCTCAGTAAATTGCTGATTTTCAATTTTCTCTTCGCCAGAAGGGTCTATTTCAAAGTTAAGAATCGTTCCAACTTGAACATCAATAAAATATAAGCTATTTTCGAGATTGTTTACATAAGTGGAAATCGCGTTTAATGTTTCAAAATCGGCTGCCACCTGTACCCCTGTTTCGGAAAATACATAGGAACGTAAATATGTATTCGGGGGCAATAGGTTTTGTGTTTCACTAATAAGGGGGGTAACCGGATATGAAATTCGTTCAACGAAAACGACCGACTCCTCTAAAGAGCCTTGATTCAGCGATTCATATGATGCCATTTCCGCTTGCAATTGGTCGTGCGCGGTAATTAATGAATTGCGTTCCGGTGTTGCGCTCGCTATTTCATTTTTTGCACTGTAAAACATCCAGGCTAAAATTCCGATTGTTATTAATGATAAAATTCCGACTAAAATAAATGCGAACTTTAGGCTTGTTTCGACCTTTGCGATTTTGGGCATCAGGTTAATATCCGGAATCATTCGTTAACCTCCTTTAAAGCGAGCCCCAACAATGTTGCATGCTTTGCTTTGCAATTCGGAAAGTGCTTTTCCACAATCACATCATCCACAATGCGAATAGGCGTCGATAAATTATCGATTAAAAGTATTTCGATTGTGCTAAGTAATGGATGGTCACCCATCACAATTATTTCATCAACAGCCTTTTCTCCTTTATGGAGCGAGAATTTAAAAAAACTCATCATACGGTCAATTTCAAGAATTTGATCTGTGGCCGATGCACGGAAATCATTTAAATCTGCTGTGTAGTTAAATTGCACTTCACCACTTTCAAGCATGTCTTGCTGCCACTTTGCAAGATCCGTATCAATTGCCTGAAAACGCAAAAATTCCACATTCCCTTTCGAATAAATGCAAATAGACAATTCATTAATCGACCAGTCCGTCACTAAAAATGTACGATTTCGATCGACAAACTGAATATGTTCAAGAAACCGTAAATTGCATAATGCCCGAATATCGGCAACTTGTGGATGTAAATGATTGTCCAACACTAAGCCAACCCATTTTCCTACTTCTTCCGGGGGTGCAGCAAAAAGCACTGCCTTACCGTCCTCCTCTATTGGATCATATACATCAATAAGGGGTTCCTGAAACGGTAAATGAATAGACTGTCCAAGCTCCATCTGTACAAATTCCTTAAGCTTTTTTCCACTTACATCAACAGGGTGCTCAAATGTTTTCAATAACACGGATGTATCCGGTACTAAAAACCGCACATTTTGCCTTCTCCCTCCCCAGTTCGCCACATTAGTTTTAATCAATTTAAACATCGCCATCTCATCAACAATCACACCTTCCTGCACGACATTTGAAGGGAGCGGCATTTCATAGATTAATGGTTGATCGAGCTTTTGCCCTTTTGAAACGAGCGCACGCAATACATAGTCATCAAAAATGACCGAAACATGCGACTTTCTTTTCATGCTGAACATAGAGGGACCCTCCTCTTTTTATACTTGTCTTTTATATTCCGAGCTCGCCATTTCAACAGCGAAATCATCGCCCAATGGAACACCCAATCAAAAGGTTTGGGTGTTCTTTGAGGGATGATACTAGCCTCCTGTTGGTGTTCCTGTAATAGTATAACCACCATCTCCGCTACCTTTTCTATCATCTGCATTGATAGAATCTACTGTCGCTCCACTAAAAGTTACATTTTTTGAACCTGTATAAGTTATTCCTTTCGTTGTTAAAGCTCGGGGGTTGTCTCGGCTCACAGTTGCATCCTCAGGTATTTTACCTCTTGAATCTAAATAATCATTATCCATTAATTGTTTTACAGTCACTGAAGCAGTAGCATCTTTTGGAGCATCAGTATAATACAAGTTAGCAGCATTAATTACATTAATAGCATCTGCCTTCACCGCATTATAACGTGAATTCTCAATAATATTTCCAATTGCCGGAACTGCAATTGCTGCTACAATACCTAAAATAACAATTACCGCTAAAAGCTCCACTAAAGATAGACCTTTTTCATTTTTAATACGCTTCTTTAAAAGTTCAAACATATTAAAAACCTCCTTTAGATTGTATTTTATATGTTGCTTTTTTTGCACTGACGCTTTGTCTTGCTTTGATGCCCCCTTGCAAAACGCCTTTTCCTTTTCCCTTTCCTTTTTCGTTTACATATTCTCGTAAAGACTAAACATCGGCAGGAAGATGGCTGCCACGATAATGCCTACTGCCCCTGCCAGCAGAACTATCATCAACGGCTCGATAAGGGATTTTAATGTGTCTACAGACCGGTCGACTTCCTCTTCATAAAAGTCGGCAATTTTCTCAAGCATATAATCAAGCGAACCGGTAGATTCTCCAATTCTCGTCATGCTTGTCACCATAGGAGGGAAAATCCAGCTTTGCTCAAGGGGATCTGTTAATGTACTCCCCTTTTCCAGGCTTGCCCGGGCATCTAATATGACTTTTCCCACTACTGGATTTCCGGAAACTTTTTCGGAAATCGTCAATGCTTGTAAAATGGGCACTGCGCTGCTAAATAACGATGATAGATTGCGGGTTAGTCTTGCAATCGCTGTTTTCTGTAAAAGCGGGCCGAATATTGGCAGCTTCAGAAGCATATAATGTATGGTGTAATAAAACCGCTCGTTATTTCTATAAAAATATTGAAATACAGCAACAGCAATTGCGACAGCACTGATCGGCAGCCACCAATATTGTCGTAGCCACTCGCCTAATGCTACTGTTATAACAGTAATGGCGGGGAGTTCAGCATCCATTTGTTCAAACGACTCTACAAATGTAGGGACGATGAAAATCAGCATGAAAAACACAACGATTACAATTAAGACTAGCAGCATCGCGGGATATGTTAATGTGGATTGGACTTTTTTGATTAATCGAAACGACTTTTCATACGAGTTTGCTAAACGCTCCAATGTCTCGTCAATGTTCCCGGTTGCTTCACCGGATCTCATCATATTGACGAACAGCTCCGGAAATACTTTCGGATGCTTTCTTACCGCATCTGAAAAAGGCACGCCTGTCCGAATATCCTCCTCCACTTTTTCTAAAGCCCTCTTTAATGGCTTGCTTGTCGCCTGTTTAGCTAAAATACTCGTCGCCTCCACAAGCGAAACACCAGCACGGATTAATGTGGCAAACTGACGGCAATAAATAACGAAATCCTGAGCTTTAACTTTTTTGCTGCCGAAGCTAATATCTCGATGCAATAAGCTTTTCGATTCTTCAATTTCGCGTGGATTGATCCCTTTTTCTCGAAGTTTTATAATCGCTGCTGCCTTATTTGTCGCATCTATTATTCCCTTTTGAGTGACTCCCATCTTCGTTCGCCCTACATATTTAAATACCGTCAATTATAATCACCTACGTTCATATATGGACGTGCTTCCTCTAATGAGACTTTTCCTGAAGAAATCAGTGCTTGGATCGATGTTTCCAGTGTATGCATTCCAAGTGCTCTGCTCGTTTGCATGATACTGGGAATTTGATGGATTTTTTCGTTGCGAATTAAATTAGACACCGCCGGAACACTTACTAAAATTTCAGTTGCTGCAATTCGGCCTGCTTTATCTTTGCGGATAAACAGCCGCTGTGAAATAATTCCTTGCAATACGTTTGCCAGCTGTATACGGATTTGCCCTTGCTGATATGGAGGAAAAACGTCGATAATGCGGTCAATAGTCGTTGGGGCACTTGATGTATGCAATGTCCCAAATACTAAGTGACCTGTTTCCGCTGCGGTGATCGCTGTTGAGATCGTCTCTAAATCACGCATTTCCCCAACTAAAATAATGTCGGGATCCTGACGTAGCGAGGCGCGCAGCCCATTTGCGAATGAACCTGTATCTACACCAATTTCCCGCTGATTAATGATTGATTTTTTATGGGAATGCAAATACTCAATCGGGTCCTCAAGTGTAATAATGTGCTTTGATTTTGTTTCGTTAATATAGTCAATCATCGCCGCTAATGTTGTCGATTTCCCCGAGCCTGTAGGACCTGTCACCAAAATAAGCCCTTGGGGTTTTTCCGCTAAATCATACAGCACTTTTGGCATATTCAATGATTCGATTGTTGGGATTTTGCTTGGGATTAAACGGGCGGCAATCGCTTCAGCATTCCGTTGATGATAAGCGTTTACACGGAATCGACAAAGCCCCTCCAACGAATAGTTGAAGTCGGTTTCGCCCTTATCTTCAAATTCCGTCACTTTATATGTCGGCAAAATTGCTTGGATCATTTGATGGACCATTTCCGAAGTAACGATGACATCGCCATACTGCTTCAATTGACCATTCACGCGGTAAACAGGAGGAATGCCGATTGTTACATGTAAATCCGAAGCCTTCTCATCATACGCATGCCGCAATAAATCCTGAATTTTCAATATCACCATATCATGCTCCCTCCTAATCAATCATCGCCACGCGCAGGACTTCCTCCGTCGTCGTGACACCCTCCAAAACTTTCAGTAATCCATCCTGCAATAATGTATTGTATCCTGCCTCATGCATATAATCGCTAATTTCGTTGCTGCTCGCCCTATTTAAAATTAATTCCTTCAGTTCCCTGTCAACAGGCAGTAATTCATGAATAGCAAGTCGCCCCCGGTATCCGGTGTTTGCACATGCCGGGCAACCACGCCCTTTCCGCACTTTTTCAACGACTAACCGGTTAGCAGTGAAAATTTCCTTTTCGCGGACAGTTGGTTCCATTTCTATACCACAGTCCCGGCATACTTTGCGGACGAGACGCTGGGCCATGATGCCAACGAGCGAAGATGAGATTAAAAACGGCTCAATTCCCATATCCTGCAGGCGCGAAACCGATTCCACCGCACTGTTCGTATGCAATGTACTCAAAACAAGATGTCCAGTAAGCGAGGCGCGAATCGCAATTTGCGCTGTTTCCAAATCCCGGATTTCCCCAATCATAATAATGTCCGGATCCTGGCGTAAAATGGAACGCAAACCAGCGGCAAACGTTAATCCTACTTCTTCCCTCACTTGAATTTGATTCACACCATTCAGCTGGTATTCGACCGGGTCTTCAACCGTAATAATATTGACGCCTTCATTATTTAAGTTTGTAAGTGCTGCATATAATGTCGAAGATTTACCAGAACCAGTTGGACCTGTTATTAAGACGATGCCATTAGGAGCAGCAATCAACTTTTTGAACAATGCTGCGTTTTTTTCCGTGAAGCCAAGCTTAGAAATATCTGTTGCGGCATTGTTTATATCTAAAATACGCATAACGATTTTTTCACCATATACAGTAGGCAATGTAGCAAGACGAATATCGATGCTTCTAAAATCAATATTGACTTTAATACGGCCATCCTGCGGAATCCGGTTTTCTGTAATGTTTAAACCTCCCATAATTTTTACACGGGCAGTCATCATATTTTGCATATGCTTCGGCAAGGAACGCTCTGTCCGCAACACGCCATCTACACGATAACGCACTTTATATTCGGTCTCTTGTGGGTCAAAGTGAATATCAGATGCTCGCTGGGCTACACCATTGGCAATAATCTGATTAACCAGGCGGACAATAGCCGAGTCTTCATCGGTAATTTCCTGTTCAACTTCTGTTGTATTTACAGATGCTTCGGACAATGCCGCGTCCATAGAAGCTTGCAAATCATAGTATTTTGTGATTGTTCGATATAAATCGTCCTTCGCTGCAATACTTGTTTCGATTTGACAGCCTGTCGCCATGCGAACTTCTTCTATGGCAAAATAGTCCATAGGATCTGACATCGCAATTAACAGCTTATTTTTATCGCGACGCACCGGCATAATATTCGTACGCTTCGCAAGCTCCCTTGGCACGAGCTGCAACAGTTCAGGTTCGATGGCATATTTGCTTAGCGTAATATGCGGGATACCTAGCTGGAATTCTAATACTTCGATTAACTGCTGTTCTGTCAGCACATTTTCCTTGATGAGAAAGTCGCCTAATTTTTCATCCCGGCTTTTGTTTTCCAAAGCGTAATTCAGTTGCTGTTCATTGATTACTCCTGCTTCAAGCAGTAAATCCCCTAAGCGTTTCCTGGACATCGCTTTCATTTTTTTCTCCCCTTTGCTATGGAGTTATTAAATTCCCGCCTTTATCGTAATAACTGCCAGGCGGGAGATTTTCCTCTTCCTCCCCATCTTCACTTTCCGGATCATTAGTTGCTGAGCCTGAATCAGAATTTTGAGAACCATTATTTGCTGAACCTGATTCTGAATTTTGCGAACTATTATTCGTTGAGCTTGAGCCAGAATTTTGCGAACCACCATCACCATTCTGCAAATTTTCATTATTCAGATCGCCATCCGGGAAACCGTCACCATCTAGATCAATTTGATAATCGGGATCATTGTTCATATCATCTGGTGTGATTTGCGGTTCGGGTTGTCGTGAAGATTTTACAAGCACCCGGTTCACAGGCGGATAATAATCACGGCTTACTAACTTTTGCTCTTCATAGACTGTTCGATATACAGAAACACGCAGCCCTTCCAGCCCTTGTTGTAATTGCTCTGATTGTCCAATTGCCAAGTCCTTTGAAAAACGTGTAATTGTACGCGGTTGAATTTCTTCATCATGCGATACCGTTACAGATACTTCAGTTTCCTTTGCTGGTGCATATACTTCTGTCAGCAATTTTCCATCCTCCATTGAAAGCTTCAGCAAAACAGGCGTTGATAAGGTATTTGCAAACTTTAAATCTTCATTTGCTAAAGGGTCCACTTTAGCCTCTAAACCCGGCTTTAAATAGGAAGGAATTTTATTTTGTGAATGACGCTCTAAAATTTCGCCATTTATTTGAATTGCTGCATTATAAATATTCGAAGCGATAAAATTGATTGCCTCACGATTCGCCAGATTAATCGCATCGCCTAGCTTTTCAATCATCGAAAACGGCATTTGCGGCTCAATTACCGTATCATTCAATGCGAATAGGAGCTCATTAACCCCCATTGCCCCTTCCGGAATCGCTTCCACCGATAATGAAATACGATCCGTTTCCAAAATCGATAAATCGATAACTACCGCTTCCACATCTTCGGTTTTCAAATAGGAAGCATTTTGATGTACTTTTTCGTAAGTTAAATCCGTATCCCAAGACGAAACGGTACTAATCTCGTTTTTGACGATTTCATTTGGCAGAACATTTAATGGAAGATGAACAGTTGCCTTGTTAGCCCAAAATGCGTACCATGGCTTACGGTAATTATCTTCGTATGTATTTACCGTGCCCTCGATATCAAACCGGAACGTAGAAGAGCTGACCTCAATGGAATCCTCCCCGCCTAATACGGTTAAATTATGCGTATACCAATCATTCACAGCATTTGTAAGCATCTCTTTTAAGTCATCACCTTTCAAATCCCCTACCTCGACCCCTCCTATTGTGGAGCCTTTCGGGGCAATATTAGCCGAATCTTTCGGTCCAGCAATAAAATGCGGCACCCAAATTGCTAATAACACCGCCATCAATGATAAAAGTACAATCGATTTGAAAATTACTTTCATATGCTCACCCCGCATCATTCCCTTTATTTTCATGAAGCCACTTAAGCTATCCATAAAAAATACAAGTCATATTACTCTTCTTTCCTCAAAATGTGGGTATAGTAAACTTAAATGTTCAATTACCAGGCAGATTTCTCTCTTTGAAGATCAAAAATCCCTTCATAACCAAAAAAAATATTTCAATTCTACTATATTTATGCTTTTTATTATTATTTAGCAAAATCAGCAAAAGACTTTTAGACTATATGTTTTATTAATTTTTTATTTGAGTTCAAACAAAATCGCCTTTCATAGATGGGACTAAATAATAAATCTCCAATACTTTCATGTTTGCCATTTATAAAATGAGGCTTAATTACCGGGTATGCATGAATTGAACTGCAGATAATTTTAAGGAGGGATTCTTGTAATGAAACTACTAAAACAAGAACGCGGCTTCTCCCTAATAGAAGTTGTAGCGGCAATTCTCATCGTCGGGATTGTGCTCGTCAGTTTTTCGCAATTATTCATCCAGTCAAACAAGATTGCGCATAAAAACAATGAAAAGCTAATAACCGTCAATTTGGCCGACGCTATGTTGGTGCGATTGAAAGCCGAATCTTTCACTTATAGCAGCACCATCACCGATCCGAATAAGTATTTTATCGATACAACACAATCCGATCGTACAAAAAAGAAGCCCCCCACATTAATTAGGATGAACGATAAAGATTATGAAGTTAGCTATAATGCCTCTCAAAATAATCAAATGATTACGAATGCTTCCTACTCGGAGAAGGATTTGAAGCTGATCAAAGTCGTTGTCACCGTAACGGCCCCGGACGGAAAAACAAAAGGATCTTCGGAAGGATTTGTTGCACTTGAGTAAAAACATAACGAACCAAAAAGGCCTGACATTAGTGGAGCTTTTAGCAACGATGGTATTGACGGCAATTGTTTCTCTTTTGCTATTCTCCATTGCAACAAAAGCATTGGAAAACACAAATATTATTGGCCAGGAAACGGTTTTGCGGGACGAAGCTGATATTATCGTCAGCAAGTTCATTAAAACGCTCTATTCAACGCGGCAAGATCATATTATCCGCAATATTACGACCACTGACGGAAATAGCTATATAGAAGTAACAAATGACTTATCAAAATGCAGGAGAGATGAAAATGGCAAGTTTCTGGATAAAGACGGAAACCCGCTGAATAATGACAGCTATTGCCGACCAACCTTGCAGCCCATTGGGTTTAAAACGACAAACGGGACGACAAAAATTCATATTCTGAATGAAGAATATGCAATTATAAATAAAGGAATAAAAATACTCCCCACTTCAAAAATCAACGGAAATCCGGAAGAGACTACGGTATACGAAATAATGCTGAATTTAGCAAGCACAACAAAACGCGGAAATAATACGGTAACAAAAGAAATGACGTTTAAAAATGAAGTACAACCTATTGTTATATCGAAATAGTCCCGAAAGAGAGGAGTATAAAGATGCACAAGTATTTAAAAAATCAAACTGGGTCCGCCCTATTGCTGGCTGTCGCAGTTTTAATGCTTTTTACTGTTCTCGGATTCGCATTATTGACATTGACGACAAACGGAATAAAGAAAAATGAAACACGCGAAAACATTGTGCAGTCGAAGGATTTGGCGGACAAAGGGATTGATTTTGCCGTCAATGATATTCAAAAGCAGCTGACGGATTTAATTAGCCATCCTACCATAAAAGTCGGGAAAGAAAAATTCAAAACAGAGCTGGTGCGGATTTTGTCAAAGCCGGCATTGCAATGCCCTCTTGCCGGTCAGCCATTCTCTGATTCGATCGGCTATAAAATTCAAGGCAATAATAGCAGCTATACGAAAGTTTGCATCGAAAAGATAGAACCTGTTTTAACTAATGGACTAGCTGACGAAAAAAATGCCTACAAACGAATTGTCACATTTAAAAGCATCGGCTACGTCAATGGAAAGGAGCATATTACTCGCTCGAAAATCATTATTGGAACAGATGCCGTGCCCGACCAGCTGCGATACGCCATTTCGACGAATGAAGAAGGCAATCTCTATTTGCATGGCGGTATAGAAATTAAAGGGGACATAAAAACGGATGGCCACTTGATTCTCTCCGAAAGAGCTCATTGGATTTCGCGAAGCAGCAACGGTACTGAAACCGCCAATTGGGAAGATAGCACTTTTTTAAGAATGGTGGCTGATTCAAAAAGTGTAAGCCCGAAAATTATTATGAAGGAATCCGGGAAAAATATTTATGTAGTAAACAGCGGGACCTCTATTGATTACTTTAAGCATATAGAAAATCGAGTCGAAAACCGGACAGAGTATTTGAATACAAGCCGTTATACAAAATATATCCCTAATCAGCCAAATACCGCGCTGGAAATTCAAAATAAACTGTTCTCGACAAAAGGATTATCAATTATCTCAAGAAACCTTGAACCGGATAAGGTGGAAATCGCCGAAAAAATCACTCCTTTATATACGACGAAACAATACAAAAAAAATTACAATAATGGATTGACGGTCAATACTACTACCCATGAAACTTCAAAGTACGACCCTAAAGATGTTATTTTTATTCATGGAGAGGAAAGTGTTCGAGGTTCTTGTAAAGTACTAATTATTATTTGCTGGGAATGGAATTACAATCAAATATTAAGCAAAGCGAATTTTAACATTAACACTGATGCATCATCAAATTCCAGCAACAAAGATATTAAACTTTCTGGAACTTACTATGTGAACGGAGATTTGAAGATTTATAAAACAAATTTGAAAAGCAATGCCATTTTATATGTAGATGGGAATGTCACCATATCGGACAGCACATTAAACGGAATCGATGCAAACAGTACGATTTTCATTTTTGCTACCGGAGATATTTCCATCAGCAATATTTCCGTCGATCAGGATACCCCTAGTACAATCAAAGGCTTCTTTTACTCTAAACAGGACATGATCATGTACGGGGTTGGTTCAAATATTAATTTGTATGGCGGTTTATCGGCTAAAAGGCTTATTTTGACCGCCGTTCGAGGGAAGTCCAGCAACAGCAGGTATGAATCGGGGGCAGCACAAAAAACCATCAATTCCTCTACCAGCTTGCCTGCGAAAAATTCTAGGCTGAAAATTACCTATGACGAAGAATTAATCAGCCAGTACACAGAATTTAAACGCGACGAAAAGGATGAAGCGATCACATCCATCAATCCGCCTGAAGTTCTTGAAAGATATTAAAATATGAATATAAACGAAGGTGCGATATTTTTAAAATAGATTATTTTTTAATGGAGAAGACTTTGATTAACAAATTTTTCATTAGATTAACAGACAGGCTCGTTTCTTAGTGAAGGACTAAAAATTATAATCATAGCGCACCGAAAAAACCACTTTTCAAGTATGAATATAGGGTAAATAGTATAATAAAATAAAAACAGACCTTATATTTAAAGGTTTTTAGTTTGATTATATAGGGGTAGCGTCAGAAAAATGAGGATTAGAACGATAGCATATGCAGGATTTTATTCAGTGACAATCATGACGCAGCAATCCTTTGCAATCGTCTAAACCATTACTTTTACTGGAGTTTATCAAAAATGCATAATAGCCTGTATAAACAATGTTCCACCAAAAAAGCGACAAACACGGTTTTAACAGCGTTTGTCGCTTTTTCTTACGTGTCCAAACTTTCATTTGGGAACGTTATTTTAGTTTGTTTTGTATACGTAATTAGTTCTTGTTGTACTTAAGAATTATAGTAACTTCTTATGTTAAATTGGAAAATTTCAATTGCAAAATTATATTTTTTAATAATATCAGTTGCAAACTGTTGTACTTCTTTTTTGGTGTTTTCATCGAACTTATCGTGTGGTAATACTAATGATATTATAACGTTTTTGTCTGAAGATACTTCCCCCTGTACGACAACATCATAGCCTAATTCATTTAAACTTAGCATGATGTCTCCCATTAAATCATTGTAACTTAGCCTTTGTGAAATACGATTCCCTTCTTTTTCGGATTTATAAAAACTTGTTATGTTAAATTGAAATAAATCAGAATCAAAATCATTTTGTTTAATGACGTCAGTTGCTATTTGCTGTATATCTTCTTTGGTCTTTTTATCAATCTCGTTAACTCCTAATTTCACGATTACTTCAATGTTTCCGTTAGGCAAAACAGCATGGTCTAAAACAAACCCATAATTTTCGCCATGTAAGTTACTTCTTATCTGCCACATCAAACTCTTTAATTCATTTCTTTCCTCTTCGGATAAATGAGAACCACTATTCGTACCTTCTTTTTCCTTACCAGAAACCTGTATATATAAAAATAAGGACACTACTACCAACAATAGTGAGATCAAGCTGATTACACTAATTTTCCCTTTTTTTATAACAACACCTCCTTTTTTTAAGGCATGCCATTGCTTTTTTAAAAGAATAAAAAAGTTCTTGCCTAAACTACCCTGCGACGTTTAGTAAACGAATTAAAGTAAAAAGCGGCCAAGACTTTGTATGAGTCTTAGCTGCTGAATCGAAAGTTCCCAAGCTTCGATTTGGGACCATTATTGGGCATATTTTTCATAATTTATAAATCCTTGATGCACTAAAGCACCTGTTAGTTGAAGACTTTTCCATTATAAAAATGAAATATTTGTTTGAGATAA
Organism: Solibacillus silvestris; assembly: GCF_051967575.1. Classification (NCBI taxonomy): domain Bacteria; kingdom Bacillati; phylum Bacillota; class Bacilli; order Caryophanales; family Caryophanaceae; genus Solibacillus; species Solibacillus silvestris. Next base: position 17,831 of record NZ_JBQCJW010000023.1, on the reverse strand, counting down.
GATAATCTTTTCTGAACAAAATAAATATTAAAGGGTGGTGTGAAAATGAAAAAAATAATTATAGTACCTTCTTTTTTACTGTTACTTCTAATACCAACAATATTAACTTATGCTGAACCGGATTATTATCAGCCTGCTGAAGAGTCAAAAGAAGAACTCATGATGGACTTGTTTTTTTCACTACTTTTACCGAATGTTCAAGAGGCAGTTTCTAATTACTATTCAGATTATCTTACCACAAGTCCTTTGGTGAAACTATTGTCGGTCTACGAACATTCAGTGCCTTTTTCCCATTCAAAAATACTCTATACGAATGGTCATACGTAAACTTAGATACTTCTGCTTCCTCTTCAAAATCACGTTTATAAACTTTTCTACGCAAAAAAATCGCCTACCTCAACTAAATTAATAGTCAAAATAGGCGACAACGTTCTAATTCTAACGAGAATGTGGGGTACTCATTAGAACTTTATATTTAATTTCCTATGACTCCACATGCATCGGATCTCTTTTTGTCAATCCGATCATGTTAAATAAAATATTGAGTACAATGGCCGTTAACGCACCTGCCACAATCCCGTTTGATGTCATTACGGCAACCACCTCCGCCAGCCATGATGGCAAGCCTTGTGTGATATTGGCAAATGCATCTGGGACAGTTGCGACACCGATACCTAAACCGACTGCCAAAGCTGCAACCATGGCATTTTCCATCGATTTAGCGATTTCCGGTGCCAGCATGCGGATGCCTTGTGTAATGACCATTCCGAACATTGCCAGCATCGCGGCACCAAGCACTGGTGTTGGAATGATTGTCGTCATGGCTGCCAATTTCGGCAGGAAGCCAAGTGCAACGAGCATACCGCCTGTAATGAAGATCACTTTGCGGTCACGTACGCCCGACATTTGGATAAGGCCTACGTTTTGCGAGAATGTCGTATACGGGAAAGCATTAAAAATACCACCGATGATCGATGCCAGCCCTTCTGCACGGTATCCTTTAGATAAATCTTTGGAAGTTAAATCTTTTTTGCAAATATCACTTAATGCATAGTAAACACCTGTGGACTCGACCAGTGAAACCATTGCGACTAATGTCATCGTTAAAATCGCTGAAGCATTGAATGTCGGTGTAGCTAAATAGAATGGTTGCATAATATGCAGCCAAGAAGCTTCGGCTACTGGTGCGAAGTCGACTTTGCCCATGAAAATGCCGATAATCGTTCCCGTCACCATCCCTAATAAAATCGCGATTGCACGAATGAAGCCCACTGTGAAGCGGTAGATGACTAAAATGACTACTAACGTAATGAACGCCAAAGCAATGTTCGATCCTGATGCAAAATCAGCGGCCCCTTGACCGCCGCCCATATTATTGATAGCTACCGGAATTAAGCTGATCCCGATGATTGTTACGACCGAGCCTGTTACAACAGGCGGGAAAAACGGAATTAATCTGCCGAACAGACCGCCGATTAATGCGATAATGATACCTGATGCGATAATCGCTCCATACACATCGCCCAAACTGCCGCCAGAGCCGATTGCGATAATAGGACTTACTGCCGTGAATGTACAGCCTAATACAACAGGTAAGCCAATTCCGACTACCTTCCCTTTCCAAACTTGCAGCAGTGTCGCTACACCGCACATGAAAATATCGATCGCTACTAAATACGTCATTTGCGCCGAACTAAAGCCTAATGCCCCACCGATAATTAACGGTACTAAAATCGCTCCTGCATACATTGCCAATAAATGCTGAATACCAAGCATTGTCGCTTTTGTGTTATTCATAAGAAAGTTTTCCTCCAATATGTGCTTAGATGAGTCAATTACATGCTTTGTACTGTATATATTAATTTACTTTTTAATCGTAAAATTTCACTTTGCCGTTTGCCAATGATTTAATATTTGCCAATGATTCAATGCGCAGCCCTTGCTCACGTAAAATTTCCCCGCCTTGCTGGAAGCCTTTTTCGATGACAATACCAGCACCAACAATAGTGGCACCTGCTTGATTCGCAATATCAATCAGGCCCTTCAATGCTTCTCCATTCGCTAAAAAGTCATCGATAATAACGACATTATCATCCGCTGTTAAAAATTTATTTGATACAGAAATTTCATTCGTTTCATTTTTCGTAAATGAATGCACCTTTGATGTATAAAGATTGTCTGTTAAAGTTAATGATTTACGTTTGCGTGCAAATACGACCGGCGCTCCAAGTGTTAAACCTAAAAATGTTGCCGGTGCAATCCCGGATGATTCAATCGTCAATACTTTCGTGATCACTTCATCGGAAAAGCGATTTGCAAATTCCTCTCCGATTTCCTTCATTAGCATCGGATCGATTTGATGATTCAAAAATGAATCCACCTTCAAGACAACATCCGAAAGCACTTGTCCTTCTTTTTCAATTTTCTCCTTTAAAAGCTTCATTATTAAAAGCTCCCTTCTATATTCATATTCGATAAAAAAACGTATTTCGTACTAAATAATGTAAAATGGTGGCTTTTTATATAGATTCCATTAAAGTACCAGTATTTACCTATCCATAAAAAAACTCGGAAGTCTTGTCCCCTACAATGAGTGGAGCAAGACTTCCGAGTAAAAATCAAAAGTAATAACAAATGGTAAGCACAAATATTAAACAATAATTGGACAAATCCATTCGTTAAGCATGCCTCACCCATAGTCGATTTATTTACGGTAAATCGGTAGAAACTCGCAAGCCATATCCCTGCTATTATATGAGTAAAATTATATCATTTACGCCTAGGCATATTGTGTGCGCATCCGCAACATCAGCCAAAAGCTTCAAATTCTTTCAGGGAATGTTTGAACCCTTATAGAAAGAAGATAATTTAAGTTTGTGAATGTTCCAATTATAAGCATGTAAAATCCGAATTGCAATAACTTTAAAATAATAAAATTATTCTTATTTTTCGGAAATCTGATCAAAATGGCAAATACAAAAAGTCGAACGTTCGGTTTTAGACACTTTTTATAATAATTCCGCTAAATTTTCTTTAAAATGTTCGAACTTTGCACCTTCTGGACCGAAGTAGCCCATACTGCGTGTGACGAAAACAAAAACCTTTTTCCCGTTGCCATAGTGCATCTCGGCAAATGGACCCGCTTCCTCCAGCTGCTGCAATTTCGATACGTCTGCATTATAAATAACTAAATCATCTGCATATGATGCTTTAAATTGTTCAAATGCTGCTGTCCCTTGCAAAATGATAATTTCTGGCTGAAATTCCTTCAATACTTCTTTAAAAATTATTTGCCCTTGCTCAAAATTTGCTTTGTCCTGTTCTTTAGCAAACTTTGCGTTATTAGCCGCTTCTAACTGATACGTGTTTAAAGAAGTATAAATAAGAGATTCATTATGCTGTTTTTCAAGCCATGCTTCGAATTGCAAGAATCCTTTAAACTCGCGCGGCGCTCCCATTATTTCACTAAAATAAAGCTCCTGAAATAGCTCTCTATTTACTAATGACTCTGCAAAAATCTGCTCGCTTCTATCCTCTACTTTAAAAAAGGGCACGGCATTTGCACTAATTAAAAAGACGCGGGATTTGTACGGATTGCCTTTTGTTAAAAACGGACGAAATGCCACAGTTTTTCCGTCTTCCCCCATTAGCCATTGATGCATTTTTTTATAAAACCCTGCTGAAATAGGCATCTTTATTCACTTCCTTATCAATTACATATCGGTCGGCGCATTCCGCTAAAGTAGCTGCACCTTCCCGAATAGCTTATCTATTGCTTGTTCAAACGGCAATACTAATGTTGCAGTAGGATGATAGATTTTCGTTTCATCCAGAATACTTCTATAGTACCATTCTTGGCTTTCTTTTGGCGCATTAAAATTATTCCATATATTATCGCCAAATTGCAGCATCTCTGTATAAATAGATTTTATATTATGGATTTTTTCCGCTAATAATATGGCCATTTCATCAGATGACCTTTCTTTAACCCGCGCAATTACATCCTCTTTACGGATTTGCCAAGAATAAGTTTTCGGCATTTCCGTCAAAGACTTTACTAATGCTACAATTTCCTCATCAAATTGTGACAACAATTCCTGCTCTGCAACAAGCTCATCTTCTAATATATCATGCAGCAAGCCTGCTGCTACTACTGTGTCATTATATCCATTGCTTTTTAAAATTCGCGCCACTCCGAATAAATGTGTTGCATATGGAATTTGCATCGCTGTACGATGTTTCCCTTCATATTTAAGCGCAACATATTGTGTCGCTTTGTCCACTATATTCATAGTCGATCCCCCTCTTTTATTATATCATTCATCGGTTATATATTCGGAAAATAAATGGGGCATTCCATCTATAACCATTATTTTGGAAAAGAATTTTTATCGGCGCTTTTTTGTCGTTAATTGCGGCTCGCATTTTATATATTTTACGCCGATATTAAAAAGAAACGTAACGAAAGCCTATGCTCACATTACGTTCCTAAAATTCATTTATTCGATAAATCGCAGTCCATTAATGGGACAATTTTTGTTTTATGCTTTACTTTATAGCCAAACCATAAAGCGGCAAAAAGTGGCAAGCCGATATAGGAAACGACAACACCATACCAGTCAATCGTACCGCCTATAAATGCCATATAGTTCTGGCCCAATACGACAATCATACATAATGTGAATGCAAACAGCGGGCCGAATGGGAAGAAGCGTGATACGTACGGCAAATCGCTCAATGACTTTCCTTGTGCGACATATGCGCGGCGGAAGCGGTAATGACTAATAGCAATGCCAAGCCATGCGATGAAGCCCGACATACCCGAAGCATTCAACAGCCAAATATAAACGACGCCATCACCGAAAAATGATGCTAAAAACGCCAACGAACCGACTGCTAAAGTAGCTAGTAACGCATACATCGGAATGCCGCGCGCAGTGACTTTCATAAACAGTTTAGGCGCTTTCCCGTCCACCGCCAATTGGTATAGCATACGGCTAGCAGCGTAAAGGCCCGAGTTGCCGGCAGATAACATCGCCGTTAAAATAATCGCATTCATTACAGAAGCCGCGAACGCAAAGCCCAAGTTTTCGAACACTAATGTAAAGGGGCTTGTGGCGATGTCTTCTGACAAAAGCCGGGAATCTGTATACGGAATAAGCAAACCGATTGCCCCGATTGCGAAAATATAAAACAGCAAAATACGCCAAAACACCGAACGTACCGCCTTTGGAATGTTTTTGCCCGGGTCATCTGTTTCGCCGGCTGTCACCCCAAGCATTTCCGTTCCTTGAAATGAAAAACCAGCAGCTAAAAAAATACCGAACATCGCCAGGAAGCCCCCATTGAATGGTGCATCACCTTCAAAAAAGTTTTTGAAGCCAACTGGATCATTTCCTCCTAAAATTCCGAAAATCATTAAAAAGCTGACAATGATGAAAACAATTACTGTAGCAACTTTAATCATAGCAAACCAGTATTCCGCTTCACCAAAAGCTTTCACAGACGCTAAATTAAATGTCAGCACGACTGCGATAAATAAAACGGTCCACAAAATCGACGAGCTTTCCGGGAACCAATATTTCATAATCAACGATACGGCTGCGATTTCAGCCGCAATTGTAATTGCCCAGTTGTACCAATAATTCCATCCTAATGCAAAGCCAAGCGCCGGGTCGACAAATTTCGCTGCATACGTACTAAATGAACCGGATGTCGGCATATAAGCAGCCATTTCTCCTAATGATGTCATTAAAAAGTACACCATAACCCCGATTAATGCATAAGCCAGCAGTGCTCCACCTGGACCTGCTTGTGCGATGGCTCCCCCTGATGCCAAAAATAAACCTGTACCAATCGTGCCGCCTAACGAAATCATTGTTACATGGCGACTTTTCAGCCCTCTTTTCAGCTCATTTTTAGAGCCGGGCTGATCTATTTTTATTTCACTCATTTAAATTCTCCTTTAAATCGCTTCTGATGGTGCTAAAAACAACGAAAAGCCGCCACAAGTTAATGTGACGGCTTATATAACACCCCATCAAACTTGAAAGATAGCTCAACACATGCTCACACATGTGACAGTTCTGTTCCTTATCGGAGACAGCCCCAGCATTATTCTTTAGAAGCAGAATAACACTTCGGCAACCATTCCTTTCATAAAGCTTCATCGATTCTTCTCAATCTCTGCTATACTAGTTTTAACGGTTGCGACCTCTACCTCATGCAATATGAGGTAATTTTATTAAATTCAATAATGTCTCATAGTCTAACATAACAATTTTTTGATCGCAATGCCTTTCCCTTTTCCCTTTTCTTTCGACTATTCCAACTATTATGACATTAAAACTAAATATAAAGGAGTTTATAATGGACGCTAAACAACAAATACCAAACAGCAAAAAAATACTATCCAATAAATCGCTTCTCTTTTTTATAATTGCCATTTTCCTATTCGCCACAACTTTACGGACACCAATTACCGTTGTTGGGCCGATTATTTCCTTTATTAGGGATGGACTTGGCATTTCGAACGGATTGGCAGGTTTTTTAACGACTATTCCTTTGCTTGCCTTTGCTGTCGTATCACCTTTCGCACCGCGCATTGCCCGCAAATTCGGAATGGAGTGGACATTATTTTACTCGGTCATTTTACTTTGCGTCGGCATTATACTGCGCTCGATAGGCCTGACATCCTTGCTGATTGTTGGAACAATTTTAATCGGGGTGGCAATCGCCTTTGGCAATGTGCTTATTCCAAGTTTTTTTAAATGGAAATTTCCATTACATATCGGGTTATTAACAGGGATTTATTCGGTATCGATGAATATTTCTTCGGGTTTTGCTGCAGGCTTCAGCTATCCGATGGCTACAAATTCAGGTTGGCAAGTCGCTTTAGGCTTTTCCCTAGTGTTAGGCATTGTTACATTAATCTTTTGGCTGCCGATTTTAAAACAACCGAAAATCGCGCTTAGCCCTGCTTCTGCCCAGGCAGAGAAAAAGCAGATGTGGAAAGTGCCCCTCGCTTGGGCGGTTGCGGGCGCAATGGGCTTCCAGTCTTTTTTATTCTACTGCACCTCTACATGGCTTCCTGAAATTTTTATTAGTCAGGGATTGGATGCGGCAAGTGCCGGCTGGATGGTATCTGTTATGCAGTTTTCGCAGATCCCGATGACCTTTATTATTCCGATTCTCGCAGAAAAGCTCGTTTCACAGCGTCCTATCGTATTTTTCTTTACGTTTTGCTACTTAATTGGCTTCGCCGGGATTTTCATGGAATGGACAAGCCTTGCAATTTTATGGATGATTTTTTTAGGTTTTGCAGGCGGCGCTTCATTTGGCTTAGTGCTCATGCTCTTTTCATTGCGTACTGAATCTGCTTATGATGCGGCTGAACTTTCAGGTTTCGCGCAGTCAGTCGGCTATTTCGTTGCAGCAATCGGACCCGTACTATTCGGCTATGTGCACGATTTGACGGAAAGCTGGTCCATACCGCTTCTATTGTTTATCGCAATTTCGATTCTGTTATTTTTAACTTCGTTTATGGGCTCAAACAATCGGACAATATAACCAAACATATGTACCCTTTTATGATATAATCATTATGAGTAAATTAAAGGAGTACAGAACTATTGCGCAAAAAGAGAAAACGAAATAAAAAACGGTTGCCGGTCATTCCGTTATTTTTCATCACAATCGCTGGTGCTGCAGGCTTTTATGCGATGAGAACATTGGAAGGGATCGGAATCGGAATCGCCGCTTATTTCGTGCTATATATCGCTTTTAAAATATGGCTGAAGTCACGCAAGACGAGCAAGCTACGAAAATCCGGCATTCGGGAAGTGGATAAAATGAGCGGTGAGGATTTTGAAAAGTTTTTAGGCGAATTATTTAAACGCCGCGGCTATAAAATCCGCTATACTGCAACGAGTGGCGATTATGGGGCTGACCTCATTTTAAAGGATGGAAAAGATGTCATTGCAGTCCAGGCAAAACGGTATTCGAGCACGGTCGGGGTAAAAGCTGTGCAGGAAATTATCGGTGCGGTGAAAATGTATGATGCAACAGAAGCATGGGTTGTGACCAATAGTCATTTTACGCGCCAAGCCGAAAAACTGGCCGACATTAATGATGTGTATTTAATCGATCGTGATGAACTGATTCAAATTATGCTGAATAAAAGATAAAGGATTATGTTCAAAGTCATTTTAGCTTTGAACATAATCCTTTTATTCAATATGGTCCATTTTGATAAAAATAGTTTGGCTTTTTAATCGTGTTCGCGATCGGCTCGTGATAAAGTTCTGCCGTTGCGGGCGACAATGGAGGCACAAGCCATACCCAGTTTCCTGTGACATCACGGCTGTTTGCTCGCTCTTGCTGCTGGAAAAGCTGAAACTGCTGGGCTGCTGTATGATGATCAACAATGCTTACACCCGCGTTTTTATAAGAATGCAGCACCGCAATATTCAATTCTACAAGTGCACGGTCTTTCCATAGCGATGCGTTAAACGTTGTATTTAACCCTACTATTTCCGCAACTTTCGGTAAAAAATTGTAGCGATATGTATCCGCTAAATTACGAGCGCCGATTTCTGTCCCCATATACCAGCCATTAAACGGTGCTGCTTGAAAATCAACGCCCGCCACATTAAAACGCATACTCGAAATGATCGGCACTGCATACCATTTCATATTGAGCCCCGAAAAATCATAAACCGGATGGATAATCGGTACTTCAAGCACACTTTCTTTTGGAAGGTCAAAATAAAGTGGCTCCCGGTCATCCACTTGGATAACGAGCGGCAATACGTCATAATTTGTGTGCGCGCCTTGCCAGCCAAGCGTTTCACACACTTTCGTAAATCCCACTGAATCTGAATCCCCTACAATGCCTTTTGCCGTTTCATAGCCTGCATAGCGAATAAGCTGATGGTTCCATATTCGGACACGGCCCGGATCAAATAATGTAATGGCCGGCCGTATTTTCCCGTTATTTGTTGCATAGTCAATATGTTTGACGAGCGCTTCGAAAATTTCATGCTCATTCAGTAAATGCCGCTGATCAAATACCGTTAAACTATTCCAAAACAAGCGTCCAATGCATTTATTGCTATTGCGCCATGCGACACGTGCGCCGTAAGTTAATTCTTCCGTCGTTAACGAAAACGAAGGCTCTGCTGCTTCATGCAGACGGTTTTCGAGCCATTGTTCACTTTGCTTCATTTCTTGTTTATATAAATGCAGAAATTCGTTTAATTCTTGCTTATGCATGAAGTGTAGCCCCCTTCTCCCTTCATTTTGCGCCGGTTTTAAACGAATCTCAATAAAATGAGGCAGAAATCAAACATGTATATTTCATACATGACTAAAATTGTTCAAAAAGTAATGCTTCTTTCAAAACAAAAAAATATGCAAATTTATTTATGCATTTCTTTGGTCCATTATTTCTTCCATTTATCGCTCGCTTTGAAATTATAGACGGGCGTAATATGCTTTTGAATTGTGACCGTTTCCCCGATTTGCCCGATGATTTCCTGCATCGGCTTATATGCCATTGGGGCTTCGTCGAGCGTTTCTTCACTTACAGAAGTCGTCCATATCCCTTGCATCGTTTCTTTAAAATCATCCATCGACAGATTCTTCATCGCTGCCGTCCGCGAATAAATACGGCCTGCTCCATGTGGGGCGGATTCATTCCAGTCGGTATTCCCCTTGCCGATGCATATGAGCGAACCATCCCGCATATTCATTGGAATGACTAGCTTTTCATCCTTTGATGCACGCACTGCTCCTTTTCGCAAAATCATCGCATCCGTATCTATATAGTTGTGCACAGAGTCGAATTGCGTTGTATATTCCCATTTCATCTGCCCCGCAATTGTTTGGGCGATATGCTGGCGATTTTCATGCGCAAACCGCTGGGCCAGTTTCATATCGCTAATATAATCATTGAACAAATCGCCTTCCAAATACGCTAAATCCTTTGGCACCTTCGGATTTTCCTGCTTATATGCTTGGATCATCGGTTGGATTTCTTGGTGATGCCCCGCTTCCTTTAGCATTTCAATTTTTTCCGCTAAATCCTCGCGCTGCATAGATTCAAACGCACGTTTTTGATGCCAGTTTGCAACCTTTGCCCCTACATAGCGCGAACCTGTATGGATCAGCAAATAATGAACACCCTCATCATCTATTGCAAGCTCGATAAAATGATTTCCTCCCCCTAATGTGCCAAGAGAGCGATTTGTATAATCATTCTGCAAGCCATGCGCTATGAAGTTTTCATTGTTAAAAAGGTCCGCTTGGCGCATTTTTGGAGCCTCTTCGTGAATAGCATTTCCACTTGGGACGAAGCGTCGGATTGCCCGGTCCAGCTCATTAAAATCAATTGTCCCTGTGCCAATTTCGGAAACGAGTACCCCACAGCCGACATCAACACCGACTAAATTCGGCACGGCACGATTATTCAGCTGAATCGTTGTCCCGATGACACAACCTTTTCCCGCATGGTAATCCGGCATAATGCGCACTTTCGTCCCTTCCATGAATGACTGATTGACAAGCTCCTCAATTTGCCGCATTGCCGTCTCTTGTGGTGTATTCGTATAAATTTTGGCGTTTGTATATTTCCCATTAATTTCGATCAAGTATGTTCACGCCTTTCTTTTTTTAATATCAATAGACCAAATAATAAGAGTGCGACGACTAAATAGCTTCCGAATAACAGCATCGGCGACTCGCGCGTAATAACACCGAATGTAATTTCAGATTGCAGCACCTCAACATTTGGCGCAAATTGAGGCCGATACAATAGCGTTTGCATAATTCCGAATAAAATTTGTGCCGCGAAATAGAGAATATGTAAAAGAAGTGCACCGATTAATGCGAACAAAATTTTGCGTTTCATCCAATACCTCCCTCTTTGATTGAATAATTCCCATTATTTACGCAATGGAGTGAAAATAAGTTTCATAAAATTTCTCCAAACAGGAATATTAAATAAAGGGAGATAGCTAATACTTCAAAACTATTTAATTTCGCTTGCAATTAAACCTACTATTCTTATAATCTTAATAAAAAGAGGTGGTAAAATGTGAATATTGATTATATTGAATCATTTATATACGTTGTAGAGTATAAAAGCGTACATAAAGCTGCAAATGTACTATTTTTATCACAGCCTACCATTTCAGCACGCATTAAATCACTTGAGGAAAGTTTGAACGTAAAATTATTCATTCGCAATGGACGTCAGTTGAATTTATCGAAAGAAGGACAGTATTTTCTACCCTATGCCCGAGAAATCGTCGATATTTACCGAAACAGTCAAGTGAATATTCAATCAATTTAAATAAATCCCGTGGACACCATTTTTTCAAATGGTGTTTTTTTGTTGCGAAAAAGCGCTTGGGATACACAAAGGCCCTGAAAATTTCGGGGAAATCTAGGCTTATTTTATTTTAAGCGGAGCGGCAAAACAGCAACGATAAATAAAGGCAGATTCTCTTAGTTTGAAATGAAGGGGGATCTGCTGTTAACGGTCGGGAAATCTGTTTAAGTACCCCCAACAATAAATAGACGGAAAAATTCCCCTTATAAAAAAAATAGAATAGAAAACAGCCTAAATAGACGGAGAAATTCCGCCTATTGATCCGAAAAACATAAAAATGGATGATTTTTCTTTGGATAACCGGAAAATCTCCCCTTATTTCCCCCGAAACGAGCCCTATTGCGCAAATAAGCGGAAAATCTCCGCTTATTTTTCCCCTCATTACTTAATTTCGAGCCAAAATGAACCTCTATCAGGAAAATGCAAATTTTATTCAATTCGTGAGAGGGGCTTTTATTAGAAACGTAATAAAAATCTCTCTTTTCACATTGAACAGAAAGAGTCTTTTTCCCCTAAAAATTTTAATGAACAAAATTCCCCAACATCCCACAAGCCCCTCTTTTCCCTAATAGAAATTTCCTATCAGCAGCCCTCTTGTATTAATTATCAGAATAATGTTACGATTCATTCACCAAAAAGAATAGTAAATCAATAGGAATTAAAGGAGATGGGAATAGTGAAGAAAAAGCAAGTACATTTCGGTGCAATGATCCATGGAGTAGGCGGCAATATTTCAAGCTGGCGACATCCTGAAGTCAATCCAAAGCAAAGTGTGGATTTGCAATTTTACACAGAGCAGGCTCAATTGGCAGAGCAAGGTAAGTTTGATGTTGTTTTTATTGCAGATGGGCTTTTCATTAATGAAAAATCAATCCCGCACTTTTTAAATCGCTTTGAACCTGTAACGATTTTATCTGCGCTTGCTGCCGCTACAAAAAATGTTGGCTTAGTAGGAACTATTTCCACTTCTTATAGTGAGCCCTTTAATGTAGCGCGACAGCTTGCTTCCCTAGATTTAATCAGCAATGGGCGTGCAGGCTGGAATGTCGTAACGACTCCTCTTGAAAGTACCGCATTGAATTTCAGCAAGAAAATTGAGGATCATCCGTCACATGCAGAGCGCTATGAAATTGCAAAGGAATATTTGGATGTGGTCAAAGGGCTTTGGGATTCCTGGGAAGATGACGCATTTATCGCAAATATTGAAAAAGATTTGTTTTTCGATAAAGATAAGCTCCATGTGCTTGATTATAAAGGAAAATACTTCAATGTACGGGGACCGTTAAATATCCAGCGTTCACGGCAAGGGCAACCAGTTATTTTCCAGGCAGGATCATCTCCTGCAGGGATCGAGCTGGCCGCAAGAGACGCCGATGCAGTATTTTCAGCACCGAGTTCAATTGAAGAAAGTAAGGCTTTCAAACAAAAATTAACGAAGGCTGCTCTGGAAGCAGGTCGCAATTCCGAACAATTAAAACTGTTCCCGGGCATTTCCCCTATTATCGGTGAGACGATAGAAGAAGCAGAAAAGCGTTACTGGGAAGTTGCCGAGCTTGTATCGGATGAGAAAGCACTTGCTTATTTGGGACGCTATTTCGATCATCATGACTTCAGTCAGTACAATATTAATGCCCCATTCCCTGAATTAGGCGAGATAGGGCGTAACAGTTTCCAGGCATTCACCGATCGCATTAAACAATATGCGAAGGACGAAAAACTGTCATTGCGTGAAGTTGCCCTTCGTGAAGCGACACCACGCACGAGCTTTATCGGGACACCTGATCATATTGCAAACGAGATTATTCGCTGGATTGAAGCAGATGCCGCAGATGGCTTTATTATTACGACCGTTGCACCAAACACGTTAAAAAATTTTGTTGAAAAAGTGGTGCCGATTCTCCAGCAGAAAGGATACTACCGTGAGCAATATCCTGCTTCGACTTTACGCGAAAACCTAGGCTTGCCTATTAAGGAAAATCGCTATACGAAACAGCTTATTTAACGATGAAAGGAGGAGCCACTGAATGATCAAGCTAGAAAATCTTCAGAAGAGCTTCGGCAAATTGGACGTTCTAAAAGGCATTCACCTTGAAGTGAACAAGGGTGATATTATTTCCATTCTCGGTCCTAGTGGCTCAGGCAAAACGACATTGCTTCGCTGCATCAACTTTTTGGAAAAAGCAAATGAAGGAACTATTTCAATTGACCGTTTATCAGTTGATGCGAAAAATGCGTCAAAAAAGGATATTATTGCGCTGCGAAAAAAAACAGCCATGGTTTTCCAAAGCTATAACCTGTTTCAGCATAAAACGGTTTTGCAAAATATTACGGAAGGCTTGCTCATCGTTCAAAAAAAATCAGCGAAAGAAGCAAAAGAGATTGCACTTGAGCTATTGAAAAAAGTCGGTCTCGAGCAGAAAGCGAATGTTTATCCCAGCGCTCTTTCCGGAGGGCAACAGCAGCGTGTCGGCATTGCAAGAGCATTGGCGTTAAATCCTGAAGTGATTTTATTTGATGAGCCGACATCCGCTTTAGACCCAGAACTTGTCGGCGAAGTGCTTGATGTTATCCGAAAAATTGCAAAATCCGGAATTACGATGATTATTGTCACACACGAAATGAATTTTGCCCGGGAAGTATCCAATCGCATTGTTTTTATGGATGGCGGCGTTATTTTAGAGGAAGCAGAACCACACATCATTTTTAATGCACCGAAACATGAGCGGACGAAACAATTTTTGAAACGCCTGACACCAGAGCTTACATTTGATATTTAAGGAGAGAGAAAAATGGGATATCACCTATCTATTTTAGATCAGGCACCTATTATAGAAGATGCGTCAAACGCACAAACCCTTCAACGAACAGTGGAGCTTGCTGAACAGCTTGGCTATAAACGGTTTTGGGTTTCCGAACATCATCACTCACATGAAGTGGCGAGTTCATCCCCGGAAGTGCTCGTCGGCTATATTCTTGCAAAGACAAACCGAATCCGCGTCGGGTCCGGTGGGGTAATGCTTTCCCACTATAGCCCTTATAAAGTGGCCGAGAATTTCAACGTTTTGACCAACCTTGCCGGGGACCGTGTGGATTTAGGTGTCGGAAAGGCACCCGGCGGACTTCCTTTAGCAACAAAGGCTTTACAATATGGTACCGCTGGAGTGAACGATGATTTCAATGAACGTCTTCGTTTACTGAAAGGCTTTATTGAAAACAGTCTTCCAGAGGACGATTCGTTTGCAAAGCTGGAAGTAACCCCTGCTTCAGAAATCAGGCCGGAGATTATTTTGCTCGGCGGCAGTGTTTCGAGCGCGGAATATGCCGGCAAACTTGGCTTTACGTATATATTTGCACAATTTATCAACAGCGACAGGCAAATACTGCTTGATGCGATTGCCGCTTATAAAAAGCATGCACCGGATGGCCGATTTGGCGTTGCTTTTGCTGTTATTGCGGCAAAGGACGAAGCGACAGCCCATGCTTATGCGGCAGGACATGAAATTTATAAAGTGCATTTGGAAAGCGGTCGTACATTAACGCTTCATACAAAAGAAGCAGCTGAAGAGTTCGGGCACCAATCCGGAGAATCGTATGAAGTGAAACGTTATGAAGCGAATATTTTAAGCGGCACACCTGAGCAAATCAAAAAAGCATTGGACGATTATTATGCATTAGGTGTTACGGAATTCGTTTTCCATACACCGATTAAAAACCATGAAGCCCGTCGCGCATCGTATGAGCTGCTTAGCCCCAAAAACTTGCTTGCAGCAGTGACGGTATAGGAGGAAAATGAAATGACACAAATCATTGTTTGGTCTAAAGAAGGTTGTTCTTATTGTGAGGAAGTCAAAACGTATTTGCAGCAAAAGCAAATTGATTACCGCGTAGTCGATGTTACAAACAACGATTCCTACCGTGATATTTTAGATATTAAATACGGAATCCGTTATGTGCCGGTTGTCGAAATCGGGCAGAATAATTCTTACATCGGTGTTACAGAGCTTGGAATTGAGCATTTAGAAAAAGCATTGAAAGCATATCAAGAGGTGAAAGCTTAATGAAAAAGCGATTTCTTTCATCCATTTTATTGGCTGGCGCTTTATTGTCGGCATGCGGTACCGATGCCGATATCGCTTCAACAGAGGCGAATAATAATGCGGATGCCGAAAAAATTGTTATCGGAACTGGATCACAGTTTATTAATATTTGCTTTTATGATGAAGATGGCAACTTAACGGGCTATGACATCGAGCTCTTAAAGGAAATCGATCAGCGCTTGCCGCAATATGAATTTGATTTTGAGGTAATGGACTTTTCCAATTTACTGCTTAGTTTAGAAACAAAAAAAATCGATTTGATCGCGCATAATATGGCGAAAAATCCGGAGCGCGAAGAGAAGTTTTTATTCAACTCACAGCCTTACAATGCGGTGCCGACACATGTTGTGGTCAATGAGAAAAATACCGATATTCAATCCATTGATGATTTAGAAGGAAAAGCAGTCGGACTTGCACCGACAAGCAATGCGGCACTGTTTGTTGAGGATTATGTGGCGAAAAATAATATGGATACAAAGCTTACGTATATTACGTCGACACCCGATATGCTGAATCAATTAAAAACGGATCGTATCCAAGCCATTTTCCAATTCCCGTTTTCAGTGGATATATTTAATCGCGAGTCTGATGCGCAGCTGAAATTAGTAGGCGACCCGCTGATCTTCTCGGAAATCTTCTTTATGCTGAACAAGCAAGATGAACAATTAGCAGCGGATATCGACGAAATATTAGTAGAGCTGATTGGCGATGGGACTGTTAAAGAATTAAGCACAAAATGGCTCGGAGCCGATTTTTCTGTTGAATTATAAAAAGGAGGCAATGATGGATGTCGGACTTTTTCGATTTTGGCTATGTGTTTGAAGCCCTCCCTAAACTCGTAAGCTATTTACACATAACAATCGAAATATTAGTGTTGTCGATTTTTTTCGGGCTGATTGCTGGCATCATCATTGCCGTTCCGCGTCTGTATAAAATCCCTTTGCTTAAGCAAATCGCGACACTCTATATTTCCTTTATTCGGGGGACCCCGATTTTAATCCAGCTATTTTTAATTTTTTATGGGCTTCCGTTTATCGTTGGATTGTTCGGTATTGATATAACAAGAATGGATGCTTTCATTTTTGTCGTCATTACTTACACCCTCAGCAATGCTGCTGCTTTCGCGGAAATCTTCCGGGCTGCCATCCAATCGGTTGACTATGGGCAGGCAGAGGCGGCTCAATCGATTGGCATGACAGGCTGGCAAACATTCTCCCGTATTATGTTTCCGCAAGCATTGCGTGTCGCTTTTCCGAATATTGCGAGCACTTCTATCAGTTCGTTAAAGGATACTTCGCTCGCCTTTTCCATTGGTGTAATGGATATGATGGGCCGCGGTGAGACATTAATTACAGCGACGATGAATGCGCTTGAAGTCTATGTGGCACTGGCCATTATTTATTATGTCATTGTTTTACTGCTTGAGTATGGGTTTAAATTTATTGAACGTTATTTGAATCGCTATCTCGTAAAAGAGGCGATATAGGAGGAATACGATGCAACTGGACTTTACCTTTATTATGCACGCCCTAAAAGAACTGAGCAAAGTCATTCCTTTTACACTATCTCTAGCATTTACGCCGATTGTATTGGGATTTGTCATCGGTCTGCTCATTGCCTTTATCCGGATGAGTGATGTTAAAATTTTAAAAGCATGCGCGAATTTTTATGTTTCTTTTTACCGCGGGACCCCTGTCATAATGCATATTTTTATTATTTATTTTGGTTTCACAAGTTTGGCGCAGGAATTGTTCAGCTTTTCGCTCAATGCCATTCCGCTGTATGTTTTTGTTTTAATCGCCTTAACATTGAACGCAGGCGCATTTTTATCTGAAATTATACGCAGCGGCATATTAAGCGTTTCTAAAGGACAAATTGAAGCGGCTCAATCAATCGGCATGACGATGAGTCAAGTGTTTGCACGCATTATTTTCCCGCAGGCAATTGTTGCCGCCATTCCTAATTTAACAAATATATGCACCGCCTTTTTGCATGCAACATCGATTGCATTTTTAATTTCCGTGACTGAAATAACGGGTACCGCCAATATTATTGCGGCCAGTAACCTGAAGTTTTTGGAAGCTTTCATTGCGGCAGCGATTATATATTGGTTGATTTCTATTTTAATTGAACTTATTTCCGCAAAAATCGAGCAAAAGGTCACAAAGCATGTTCGCAGCGGTGTTGTACAAAATGCATAAAACTGGTCTTTGGATACTTTTTGATCGCATTTGCCTGCAAATTTCTTTATTTAATATAATTCAGCCTAGATTATTCATACCCAATTACAAAATCCCCCAGAAAAGTCGTGACAACGGCTTTTCAGGGGGATTCTCTTTTTC
>NZ_JBQCJW010000022.1:35119-55321 GCF_051967575.1 Solibacillus silvestris | reverse complement strand
AAAACTTAATTACCACAAAATGTGTGAAAAAAATGGGTTAGGACCAAAAGAAAATATAACTTAATCGACAGTCTCAATTTTCCGCTTATTTGCGCAAGTGGGCCTATTTCGAGGGGAATAAGCGGAGATTTTCCGGTTATCCAAAGGAAAATCCTTCATTTTCTTATTTTTCGCGTCAATAGGCGGAATTTCTCCTTCTATTTAGGGCATTTTTGATTGTATTTTTTAAATAGGCGGAATTTTTCCGTCTATTTATTAAAGAGGTACTTAAACGGAACGACCTCCCAACCGTTAACCGTTAATAGCGGTCCTCTCTTCATCCCAGTTGCCGGATTCAGCCTCTACTTCATCATCTTGCCGCTTCGCTTAAAATACATCTGGATTTCCGAGGGCACTGGAAAAGTCCCTCAGGCACAAGTGAGAGAGTACAGGAACGAATTTTCGTTTCCTGTACTCTCTTTTTCTTCGATGCCGATGCCGCTGATTTCCATTACGGCGGTTGTGACGACAGGCGAAAAAAGCGATGAGAACTACCTTCGAGAACTAATTGAAAAAAGTAGAGAAACGAGCATGGAGTTTGATAAGGTGATTGGTGATACAGCCTATTCTGGAAAAGTAATTTTAAATTATGCGAAAGCGGAAGGGCTTCACCTCATTTCAAAATTAAATCCAGTAATCACCAATGGCAGCCTTCCAGGAAACAGCCGAATTTAAAGAGCTCGCTAAAAACCAGTATAAAATTGAAGCGAAAAATAGTGAATTAAAGCACTCCCATGGCTTTAAAACAGCGAAATCGGCGGGTTTATTTAGCATGGAAATTCAAGGGGCCACAACGATATTCGCAGTGAATCTCAAACGAATATTAAAACTGTTAAACGAAAAAGAGTAGGAAATAGGTAAAGAAAACAGGCACTTTCCATTCCGAAACGAATAGAAAGTGCCTTATTTTTGTTTGAAAAACTAATTCATCAGAAAAGTGTAAGTTTTTCAGCGCCCCCGCCAATACGAGATTCTTTTCGAAAAACAACTTTTGCGCAGGTAAAAAGCGCTAAATTGCCTTTTTATATCAATTATTGGAAAGATTGAATTTCCTTAACCACCAAAGGAAGCTTAATTGACAACTAATAAACCGATTTTATAGTTATCATCGCGATGGACGACATGCTGTGTTAAACGTATTTCCCCTGCATGATCCAGCACTTCCAAACGACAATGTGCCGCATTGATTTGCAGTGCTTTGTAAAGCTCTTCTTCCGTAAATACATCTTGTCCATTTACACGTTTAATAACTTCGCCTGCGACTAGGCCCATTTTTGCTGCCGGCGAATCTGGCAGAACACCGGCTATCATAATGCCTTTTTCGCTTCGGATGACAGCATAGCTATTGCGATCTTCTGAGCGGCTATAATAAATGCCGATAATCGTGCGTGAAATCGCCCCTAAAGCTAAAGCTGCGGCACCGAGCACAGGCAGAAAGTATGCAGTCAACCCGACGATCAACACTAATTCGCCTACAAAAATTATGTTGCGCCCCATTTTCGGATAAACTTTTACAGGCAGTTTTTGACGCACCATCTGCTGGAAACCGATGATAAACGGGAAAACAATGAGTGAAAACTGTTCCGCGCCAATCGTAAATTGCGGCCAATATGGGGCAAAACTTTGAATACCCTCACCCGGGATAATCGTAAACACAGGCAACACCCAAAGCTGTTTACTATAATAGCCTATCCCATTTAGCCCGCGCTTTGTCGTCTCAACGATGGGCGAGGCAAAACGTCCACCATAACGGCGTATCAATATCCCTTCCGCCATCAGCAAAAGACCTGTCAGCACCGGTATTGTAATAACTAAACCATCCACTACATTGGCACCTGATAATTCAATGCTGCCAATGGAATACGACCAGTCCTGCCACTGCATCCAAACAATTGCGCAAAAGGCAACAGCCATTACAATGGCGGGCGACAATAAATGATACGTATAGATCAATAATGCAACCAAACTTACTAGAAATACGACCGTTAATAATTCGAGTGTAACCGTCAAGCCGATGACAAGGCTAAACAAGGAAATAATGACTGATAGCACAAATCCCATAGCAAGCATATTTTTAAGCTCTGACCAGCCGCCTAAAATACGCCTATTAAAAAATTTTCGCTCGCGCTTCACTCGTCGATACCCTAGATAAATTGCGGAAATTATGGCGACATACAACAAAGGATTTAAAAAAAATCGGCCAATCCCTTTCAAAATTTCTATCAAAATTGTTCCATCCATATTCTCACCTACCGTACGATTAATTGTATCAAATCCTTTAAGCAATGCGTAGTCCCATTTATACCAAGAATGAATTTAAGACGATCCCGAAAGCAAGCAGCATTCAAGATCGCCTATTAGATCGCCTGTTTTTTGCAGTCTCTGTCGATTACTTATATCGCCGGTGGAGCGGAGTGAATATAAAATCCTTTATTCAAGCTGGTGGAGCACAAAACTAATCGCCATCTGCAGCTGCATATCATTCACTTTCGATTGTTTGAATGTTTGAAGCTGCTTCGTTAACTCATTAAAGAAAACTTCATCCATATAGCGCCCTTCCGCTAAATCATGTTTACGTCTAAAGCTCGCAACTTCCTGTGCTGTATCCATATCATAAAAGCCGTCCGTGCGACTGATCGTATAGCCCAATTCACTTAAAATTCGTTGGCTGTAGGCAATTTCTTCACTGTATTCCCCTACCTCATAGCGGCCCTTCAATATTTTCGTCTCTACTCGGTAAAGCGGATGCTGGGTCACTTCAATATCCGGTTCAATCCCTACTTCATGAATCCATCGTTTAGAAGGTGTGAGCCATTTATTCGTCGATAATTTCAGCTCCCCGCCATTTTGAAGATCCCATGTTTGCTGAACAGTCCCTTTTCCAAAACTCGTTACCCCGACAAGAACAGCACGCTTCCAATCCTGTAAGGCGCCCGCAAATACTTCACTTGCCGAAGCGCTTCCTTCATTTTGCAAAATCGTTACCGGTATATTGCGCAGCCATTTAGCATGCGGTTCGAATTGTTCCATTACCTTTGTTTTCAGCGGCTCTGTTACACCATCATGGTTTTGCATATGGGCAAAAATTGTTTCCTTCTGCTCAAACATGCTCATCATTTGTGCAACACTATGTAAATAGCCGCCCGGATTGTCCCGTACATCGATGATTAGTCCTTCCACCTTTTGCTCCATTAGCTTGTCAAGCGCCGTTTTCCATTCCTCAGCCGTTTTTTCGGCAAACATTGTAACGATGACATACCCGATTTTCGTTTTCTCTACTTCAATCACTTCCGCGTGCACGGTTTCATTTTTCAGGCGCTCCCTTTTGACAGCAAGCTTTACATGTTGTTCAAGCTCTGGTCGATATAAAACAAGCTCGACACTCTCCCCCTCCTTTCCGCTCATAAGCTTTCGGACTTCCCCCATCGTTTTTCCTTCGAGCCGCACTTCATTAATTTGCACAAGCTCATCCAATGGCCGAATACCGGCTTTCTCTGCAGGTGAAGCTTTTATCGGGGCGATGACGATGAATTTCCCATTCACCTCTGACAGTTCCAAGCCAATGCCAATGCGTTCACTTGCGAGCGTCTGCTTATGTAATGCCGCCTCTTGCTCTGAATAATACGTACTGTATGGGTCATTGATTGCGTTGGCCATTCCGCGGAGTGCGCCTTCCACCAATTTTTCAGAATCAACATCGTAAACCGATTCTTTCGTTATCAACTGATGCAGCTCATTGACAACCGCAAAATCCGCTTGTTCATTTTTAGGCTCTGCCTGCATTTTCACAGCACCATAAACACCCGCACTAATACACAGCAATAAAATAACCAATAAAAAAATCCGACTTTTCCGCACGAACTCTCCTCCGTTCCATAAAATTTATGAAGCGGAAGAAAGTTTCATACTTACAAAGTCGAATGAAACGTGAATTAATTTAATTGCATCACATTTTCCCGCAATGCATCCAAATCAAGCGGCCCTACAATTTTCTTCTGAATTTTGCCTTCTGTATCTATCATATATGTCGATGGGATCGTCATTATTTCATATTGATAGGAAACCGACCCGTCTATTTCCAATACGACCGGGAATGTAATATCATAGCTTTTCAAAAACTGCTCGACACGCTCAACCTTTTCCTTCTCATATGTTAAATTGACACCGACAATTTCCACATTATCTTTTTTACGATATTTATCATAGTATTTCTGCATATGCGGCATTTCCGCTTCGCAAGGCGGACACCAAGTTGCCCAAAAATTCAATACAACACGTTTTCCGCGCAAATCCGATAGCGTCAGTGGTTTCCCTTCCATATTATATAATGTGAAATCCGGCGCAAATTGACCTTTTTCAAGACCGACCTCCCCATCCAATTCAATTTCGGTTCCTAATGCCTCTTTGCTGATTGCTGCAGTTTGATCCATTTCTTTCTTTATGTATGTGACTAGCATTGTGATGACCAATACTAAAATGATTGCGATTCCTATATTTTTTTTCATCAACCTCACCCCCCTATTCTTCCTATTAGTACATTATCATACCTTTGTGAAATTTATTCGAAAAATCAATCTCAAATTGGCGTAATTGCATCAAGATACGGCTTTTCGCCGGCGCATAGAACTTCCTGCCGAATGCGCGGCATCCGCTGAGGCCTCAACTTCTTTCAGCTAGTGTCGGAAAATCCGAATAAAGAAATTAAAAGGCAAAACTTTATTTGTTAAAGTTTTGCCTTTTATTATGATTATAACGAAATATAGCGTAATGGGTTTACTGCATTTGAACGGCTTCCATTCCATTCACCAACATGGATTTCGAAATGCAGATGGGGTCCTGTCGAATTACCGGAATTCCCCATGCGCGCGATTTGCTGGCCTTTTGAAACGACATCACCCACACTTGAGTTAAAGCCGCTTAAGTGGGCATATGCTGTCGTGAAAATTTGCCCTTCAATCGAGTGCGTTACCATCACTACATTGCCATAGCCATTCATCGTTCCCGCATAGGAAACAACCCCGTCAGCCGCCGCAACGACTGGTGTCCCAATCGAGTTCGCAATATCGATCCCTAAATGGTACTTGCTCCCGATTGGTCCGATATTACGCGGACCAAACCCGGAAGTGAATCGCCCTGCTGCTGGTCTTGTCCATGTACCTGCCGCAACATTCGGCAAGTTGCCAGAGCTTGAAACATTGCCTTTATTTTTATTTTTAGCGGCTTCCAGCTCTCTTTGGCGGGCAATTTCCGCTAAGCGACGTTGTTCTGCAAGTACTTTTTCCTCTAATTCTTTACTTAACTCTACTTTATCATCGTACTCTTCCTGTAAATCCGTTTTTTGAGCACGTAATTTTGCCTCTTCTTTTTCAAGCTCGTCCACTAATTGATCTTTTTCTTTCTTTTGCTGCTTTAACGATGCCATCAATTTTTGTTTCTGCGCTTTGTTTGCTTCTAGATTTTCCTTTTTCTTCAGCAATTCCAATTTTTGAACTTCAAGCTTTTCCTGGTCTTCCTTCTGTTCACGCATAATTTGGCGGTCTGCATCCATTAGCGTACTTACTGCGGAAAATCGGTCGATAAAATCCACGAAGCTATTTGCGCCGAGCAATACGTCCAAATAGCTTACTGTGCCGCCTGTTTGGATCGCACGCGCGCGTTCGCGTAATAATTCATCACGCTTATCAATTTTATTTTGCAATTCTTCTATGTCTTTTTCCAAAAGCGAGATTTCCTGATTGGCGATTTCAATATCTATTTCCACAAGCGCAATTTCTTTGTTTGTTTTATTGATTTTTGCTCCGATATCTTCCAATTGCGAGATAATTTTCTGCTGTCTATTTTGATTTGTCTGAATTTCATTTGCTTTTTGTTCGAGCGATCTGTTGAGCATTTTCTTTTCTGCATCCAGCTGGCTGCGCTCTTTTTTCAGTTCACTCAATGATGCTGCATATGCTGCCGGTATTTGAATAAATAATACAAGAGTAAGCAATACAGCAATGATTTTAAATGAACGCGTCGTTAGCTTTTTCAAAACCTATTTTCCCCCTAATTGCATGAATGATAGCCGCTAAGTTTTCGTCTCTCTTTCGATGTATCGCCAGCGCTATCGTACAACAGTTTTGGTCGTGTCACACTTTTAAAAATTTACGCACAGACATGAAGCTTCCCCAAACGCCGATGAACATGCCGATGAATATAATCAGCCCATTCACTTGGTACATAAGTGGAGCCACTCCTAACAACTGGAATAATTCACCTTTTAACCGTGGTGCCAACATTTCATAAATATTATAATAAGCAATCGTAACGGCAACAATCGGAATGATCGAACCAATTAATCCAAGCCACATACCTTCCAATACAAATGGAATGCGCACGAAGGAATTCGTTGCCCCTACCAGCTTCATAATTTCAATTTCATCTTTACGCGCAATAATCGTAATGCGGATTGTATTGGAAATCAGGAACATTGCAGTAAATAAGAGCCCCAAAATTAATACAAGCCCAACATTGCGGGCAATTTCCAAAACGTTAAAGAGCTTTTCTATTTTGCCCTCACCATATTTTACTTCGTGTGTGTGATCAAAGCTATCAATCTGCTTTGCAACTTCCGCTGTTTTCAATGGATCAACAGCTTTAACATATAGAACATTATACAATGGATTGTTTTGCTCATATAAGCTCAACTCATCTCCAAAGTCTTTAATTAATTTGCTTAACTCTTCTTCTCTAGAAGAATATGTAACTTCTTCAACATCCGGTAAATTATGAATTTCGTCGATGAGCTGGTCCTCCGCCAACTTCGCTTCTGCTTCATCCGGAAGAATTTCAATCATGACACGGATTTCAACATCATTTTCTAAATCGGAGGCCACTTTGTTTAAATTCATCATAATTACCGAAAATACGCCGACCAATAATAATGTGACGGTTACTGCACTGATTGAAGCCAATGTCATCCAGCTATTTCTTCCCAATGATTTGAAACTTTCCCGGAAATGGCGTGCAAGTGTTCTAGCTTTCATAGCCGTAATCACCTCCATACTCATCACGGACAATCATTCCGCCTTCAATCGCAATAACCCTTCTGCGTACGGTATTTACGATTTCGCGGTTATGGGTCGCCATTACAATCGTCGTGCCTTGGCGATTAATTTCTTCAAAAATATTCATAATTTCCCATGATGTTTCAGGGTCCAGATTTCCTGTAGGCTCATCCGCAATCATCACTTTAGGGCGATTCACGATCGATCGGGCAATCGCCACACGCTGCTGTTCCCCCCCTGAAAGCTCACTCGGGAACATGCGCACTTTATGCTTTAAGCCGACAAGCTCAAGCACTTCCATTACACGCTTGCGAATCACTTTCGGCTGCTCCTCGATTACTTCCATCGCAAACGCCACATTTTCATATACTGTTAAACGCGGCAGCAATTTGAAATCCTGGAATACAACACCAAGCTGGCGGCGCAAATGGGGTACACGATTATTTTTTAATGTACGCAAATTTATGCCATTGATTAATACATCACCCGAAGTAGGTTTTTCCTCGCGATACATAAGCTTAATAAATGTCGATTTACCAGCCCCGCTCGGTCCTACTACATAAACAAATTCACCTTTTTTTATTTCAATTGTAATCCCGTTCGTTGCGACAACCCCATTAGGATACTTTTTCACTACATTATTCATTTGAATCATTAACGAAACCACCTAAGTTCTATGTCTAGAATTTTAATTTTAGTCTTAACCATTATAGCACTTTCAAGCTATAAATTTATTACATTTTCTTTTCAATGTAAGTGTACTCTTATTTTCTTTCTACGAGTGTCGATGCGGCAATATTGCTGATAACGAATTTTTATTGGATCTTTTATAGTTTTCACCGTTTTTTCATAATTTCGTAATGTAATTGTTATAGTATAAAACTTTTTTAATATAACAAAGAATTCCCTTAATTTAAATATTCGACAGAAAGACTGAAAACCCTTCTCAACAGTTGGAAATACGAGGGATTTTAATGAAGCTTTTGGTTGAGGAATGGTTATGGCTTTTTGCAGAGGTTTGGGAAGGGCTTTTATTGATGGCTTCAATTTCAATTGACACTGCTTTTTACTGGCACATCAACCGGTAACGTTTCTTCAGGTAATATGGCTGTCTATTTTATTTGCTAGCTCAAAAATCCCCGGGTAAATGTAGGCATATTTTTAATGAAACGGCAAGATGGCAAATGAGCGGCGGATTCCCGCAAATTGAAAGGGGGTTGGTTCAGTTAGTACCAGTCAAGAGATCAGTTTAGGGCTCTCGTTTATAAATAGCCGGAAAAATTCCTCTTATTTAATAAAAGGATTAAAAAAACGCCTATATAGACGGAGAAATTCCGACTATTGATCAGAAAAACATGAAAATGGAGGTTTTTCTTTTGGATAACCGGAAAATCTCCGTTTATTCTCCCTAAAACGAGCCCCATTGCGCAAATACGCGGAAAAACTCCGCTTATTATCCTCATCACTTAATTAAGAGCCTGAATTTCTATCTCAGAAAATGCATCCACTACGAGAGAGGGGATTTTATTAAAAATGAAACCGGATTTTAAATAACCGTAGAATTTCAGTACTCCCCTTTTGCACGGAGGAGCTTAATGGACGAAGAATCGGCTCTGTTCGCCTGGATAGGGACAATACTTTCTTGCAACGTCATCTCCCATGCTAAAATCTGTTATTTCCTAAAATCGAGTAGGAGGTTAGCCATTAATTGGCTAACCGACCTCTCACACCACCATACGTACGGTTCCGTATACGGCGGTTCAACCTTTTAAGTATCGTTGCTCGTAAAGTTGGGATAGGTCTTTCAATCCCCACTTTGTGAGCTTTTCTTTTGTTAGGGCACGATGAAGTGTTTCACTTCGTGAAATGCGCCAATATCCTTTCCTTGAGTTGGCTGTTTTCATTGCTTCCTCATGCTCGATTCCATATTGGCGTAATTTCTTATATTTTGTACGTACTTTCTTCCATCGCTTCCATATTAACTGACGTAATCGGTGATTTAGCCACCCTTGTACACTGACAATGAATGCTTTCATATTCGCAATTCCATAATAATTAATCCAGCCGACTGTTGTTTGATTGATTCTGACGATAATGTCTTTAAAAGTACCTGCTTTTTTACGGCTTGTTAGTTTTCTTAACTTCTCTTTGAATCGTTTCTTACTTGAAGCACTTGGTCGGCATCCAACTTTCCCATAAGATTTTGAAGATGAAATCCCAAGAAATTGGCAGCGGTTGCGCCACAGACTTTACTTTTCTTTTCATTAATCGTTAGCCCTAATTCATCTTCGATGTATTTCTTAACACTTGCCATCACTCGTTCACCTGCTCGTGGCGTTTTTACATAGATGACAAAATCGTCCGCATATCGTACAAACCGATGCCCTCGTTTTTCTAATTCCCGGTCTAGCTTATTTAGATACACATTTGCTAAAATAGGAGATAATGGACCACCTTGAGGTGCACCTTCTGTTTTATCAATATAGATATCTTTGTCTAAAATGCCTGAACGTAAGAATTTCCAGATGAGTTTTAAAACGGTTTTATCTGTGATAAATTCTTCAAGATAGGCTCTTAGTCGTTGATGATGAATTGTATCGAAATAGCTTTTCAAATCACAATCTACGACTGTGCGATAGCCAGCTTCGTAATAGTTCTCCGCAAGTTGAATCGCCTGATGGGCGCTTCTTCCTTTTCGAAAGCCAAAGCTTTTGTCCGAAAAATGTGGGTCAATGATCGGATTAATAATTTGAAGGATTGCTTGTTGAACCACTCGGTCCAGTACACATGGGATACCTAAGTATCTTTTAGAACCATCCGCTTTAGGAATGGCCACTCGTTTCACAGGTTGTGGTCGGTAGCTGCCATCCTTAAGCTTTTGTTTTAATGGTTCTTCATACTTTAGTAAGTGCCCTTTCAGTTGTTCTACGGTTATCCCGTCAACCCCGGGTGCGCCTCCATTTTCTTTTACTTTCTTATAGGCATTCCATAGGTTTCTATGGGATGCAATTCTGTCAATTAGTTCGATACCATCTTGTTTCTTCATTTCCATGTTTATATCCCTACACACTCTTATATACTCTTTCGCTTCCAGCTTATCCCTTTATAAGTAGCCATCTATTCGGTCTATACCTCGATGTTTTCCGTGTTTGGGCGGGATATCTCCACCTCCTTGTTTTCTTTCAAGATTTAAGATTGTTCAGCCCTTCATTTTCGATTTGAAAACTACTATGGCGTCTGCTGACTTCTCTTGATTCATCTGACTATCACTAATCAAATTGTTAATTAAATAACCCTCAAGAGACCTCCCCGGGTAAGTACAACCACTTTCCTCTCATGTAACTGCCAGATCTACTGTATGGGATTCGGGCAGTATTGGACTTCGCTTTGTTTGGCAAGCTCATCCGTCCCAAGTCAGCCTTTTATCTGATTTCTGTTCGTCAGTTCGAGAGTTTGCGTCCGACTTCCTTCGGATTCCACGTCACCATGGACACCCTTGTCTTTCGCTAACAGTTCCTACTGCCAAGCCTGTAGTGGACTTTCACCACCAAGTTGTTGTGCATGCCGGGCACACCAAATAAAAAGGCGCTTACTTTTTAAAGCAAGCACCTTTTCCTTCAACTTCGTTACTTTTATTGCAAAGTATAGCGGACTAAAACTGTACCTGTGCGGGATTCCCCTACTACTTTCAATAGTTTGGCATCTTCCAGTTCTTTTGTGAAGCGCACAGATTTTAATAGGAATTGCTCCTCTTCTTCAGAAAGCTGCACATCGCTTAGGCCGACATCTGCTTTGCCGAAGTTTGAGAATATTTGGCCGTCCAGTGCGACAGTTTTTGGAACATAGATTTCGACTGAGCCAGCTAAAGCGCGTGCCTTGATTTTATGCGCTTCTGCACTCGTTGTTGTAACGACAACATGTCCATTCATCGATTCGGCTTCCACTTCTTTCAAATCACCATCGATATATATACGGCCATTTGCAGTTTCGACTTCCAAATCATCGCCTTTTATGCGGCGCGCCTCTACTGCGCCATTGCTCGTTTGCAGCTCTGCATGATCGAAAGTCGCATTTTCTAAACGGACGACACCATTATACGTGCGAGCTTTAATTAATTTCGCATCCATTTGTTCAATCGACACACTGCCTGTTAATAAACGGGCAATGAATACATCATAATGCTTTTCTGGAATAGCAACTTGTACTTTTACTTGTGCAAATTTATTGGATGATTGAATGAATAATTTATCATTTGTCAATGTTGCCAAGTTTTCAGTAATTTGCGCAATTGTTTCTTCCGGAGTGCCTTTCATTGGTGCCTTGCCGGAAACGTTCACTGTCACTAATTCATCTGTTGCTCGTACTACGTCAATTTTCCCGTTTGCTACATCGAGCTCAATGCCTTTTATATCAGTGGCAGGGTATGCAAAAGTTTTCGTAAACTCTACTTTTTCCCCAAATGGCGTCTCGATATCCAAGTCTTTGAATTTAGTTAACGCTGCACCTACCAGCCCCGTCATGCGTGAGCTGAATTGCGATAAATCCTGCTTTATATCTCCCATAAATTCATCCATCTTTTTCGAGAATTCTTTATCATTAAACGACTTGCCGAAAATATCTTCAAATCCTGTTGTTTTGCGCTGTTCTTTTCGTTCTTCAAAAATAGGTTCTGCCTTATGCGGCTCTTCCTCGTGTTTTTTTTCTAAAATCGGTTGCTCGATTCGCTCTACTTTTGTTGGAGTGGATTCCTTTTGTGGCGAGAGCTTTTCTAGTAGCACAATCGCTTCTTCTGCTGAAATTGTACCGCTTTCAACTAATTGTAAAATACGTTTACGTTCTTCTTGCATAAAAAAATTCCTCCCTCTTCGTATATAGTTATTATACGAGGAGGGAGGAGAAAAAGTTTCGTTTGCGCTCTTAGTTTTTCAATCTATTTATTTTTTGCGGCTGTAATCTTTGTATCCATACGCTCACGGTCGCGCTCTAAAATCGGTTTTAAGTATCGGCCTGTATAGCTTTCCTTCACTTCGGCAATTTTCTCCGGTGTCCCTGTCGCCAAAATTGTACCGCCGCCATCTCCGCCTTCCGGACCTAAATCGATAATATGATCGGCTGTTTTAATCACATCCAAATTATGCTCAATGACTAGCACTGTTTCCCCGCTTTCCACTAAACGCTGCAACACAAGCAGCAAACGGGAAATATCATCCACATGCAGTCCTGTCGTCGGCTCATCCAAAATGTAAAACGACTTGCCGTTTGAACGGCGATGCAATTCAGATGCCAATTTTACACGCTGGGCTTCCCCGCCGGATAATGTTGTCGCAGGCTGGCCTAGCTTCACATAGCCTAGTCCTACATCGACAATCGTTTGCAGCTTGCGTTGAATTTTTGGCAAATTCCCGAAAAACTCCAATGCGTCTTCCACCGTCATCTCTAAAATGTCGGCAATGTTTTTTTCTTTATATTTCACTTCAAGTGTTTCGCGGTTGTAGCGCTTCCCGTGACATACTTCACACGGCACATACACATCAGGCAGGAAATGCATTTCTATTTTAATAATGCCGTCACCGCGGCAAGCTTCACAACGTCCGCCTTTTACATTGAATGAGAAACGGCCTTTTTTATAACCGCGCACTTTCGCCTCGTTCGTCATCGCAAATACGTCGCGAATATCATCAAACACACCGATGTAAGTTGCCGGATTTGAACGCGGTGTACGGCCGATTGGAGATTGGTCGACATCGATCACTTTTTCAAGCTGTTCCAACCCCTCGATCGATTTATGAGCTCCAGGCTTCACTTTCGCGCGATTTAATTTGGATGCAAGTGATTTATATAAAATTTCATTGATTAATGTTGATTTCCCGGAGCCTGAAACCCCTGTCACCGCAATAAATTGACCAAGCGGAATATCAACATTGACATTTTTCAGGTTATTTTCGGATGCGCCTTTAATCGTAATTTTCCGGCCGTCCGATTTGCGCCGTTCAAGCGGCAGCGGAATAAACTTCTTGCCGCTTAAATATTGTCCTGTGATCGATTCTTTATTTTTCATTACTTGCTTTGGTGTCCCTTGTGCAATAATTTGCCCGCCGTGCACCCCTGCACCCGGTCCGATATCGATTAAATGATCGGCTGCCATCATCGTGTCTTCATCATGCTCGACGATGATTAATGTATTGCCCAGATCACGCATACTTTCGAGCGTATGGATTAAACGGTCATTATCACGCTGGTGCAGCCCAATCGAAGGCTCGTCCAAAATATACAGCACGCCTGTTAAACGCGAACCAATCTGCGTCGCTAAACGAATGCGCTGCGCTTCCCCCCCTGATAATGTTCCCGCCGCACGAGCAAGCGTTAAATAATTTAAGCCTACATCCAATAAAAACTTCAATCGTTCTATAACTTCACGGATAATTAAATTCGCGATTTGGCGCTCTTTTTCCGTTAATTCGACAGAACTGAAGAAGTCATACATTTCTTCAATCGAATGGCGTGTCGCCTCCGAAATATTCTGGTCTTTAATTTTGACCGCCAATGTTTCTTTTTTCAGGCGATGGCCTTTACAAGTAGCACAAGGCTGCTCCGTCATATACTTTTGCATCGATTCGCGCACATAATCCGATGATGAATCTTTGAATCGGCGCTCAATATTCGGAAGCACCCCTTCAAATTCAATGTTCTTTTTATGCACACTGCCATAGTCATTCGTATATTCAAAATGGATTTTTTCTTTTCCTGAACCATATAAAATTTTATCCATTTTCGCCTTTGGAATATCTTTTACAGGGACATCCATCGAAATATCGTAATGCTTGCACACAGATGCGAGCAGTTGCGGATAATAGTTGGATGATACCGATTCCCATGGCGCAATCGCATTTTCACGCAATGTTAAATTCCAATCGTGAATAACCAAATCCAAGTCCGCCTTCGCCTTGCTTCCTAGACCATCGCATGTCGGACATGCCCCGAACGGACTATTAAACGAAAACATACGAGGCTCCAGCTCGCCAATCGAAAATCCGCAATGCGGGCATGCATGATGCTCGCTGAAGAGAAGCTCCTCATGTTCCATTACATCAACAAGCACGCGGCCTTCCGCAATTTTCAGTGCCGCTTCAAGAGAATCGCTTAATCGCGATTCAATGCCTTCCTTCAATACAACACGGTCCACCACTACTTCAATCGTATGCTTTTTATTTTTATCAAGCTCGATATTGTCATCAAGATCGCGCAGTTCCCCATTCAGGCGAATCCGAACATAGCCTTGCTTTTTCAAGTCTTCCAAAAGCTTTACATGTGTCCCTTTTTTCCCTTCAATGACGGGTGCAAGCAACTGCATTTTCGTGCGCTCTGGGTATTCCATTAAACGGTCCACCATTTGTTCGATTGTTTGCGATGTAATTTCGATCCCATGTGTCGGACAATACGGTTTTCCGATACGTGCAAAAAGCAATCGCAAATAATCATAAATTTCCGTAACTGTTCCGACTGTCGAACGCGGGTTGCGGCTCGTCGTCTTCTGGTCGATTGAAATCGCTGGTGAAAGCCCCTCAATCGTATCGACATCCGGCTTGTCCATTTGCCCTAAAAATTGACGTGCATAAGCGGACAATGATTCAACGTAACGCCGCTGCCCTTCTGCATAAATCGTATCGAATGCCAATGAAGACTTTCCCGAACCCGAAAGACCTGTCACAACGACAATTTTATCTCTTGGTATTGTGACATCAATATTTTTTAAATTGTGCGCTCGTGCACCTTGTACAACAATTTCTGTATTTTTCACATTGTTCACCCTTCTGCCTTCAATTCAAATATCATGTCACGCAATTCGGCCGCCCGTTCGAAATCCAATCCTTTTGCGGCTTCCTTCATTTCGGCTTGTAATGTTGCAACAAGCTTGTCCTTCTCTTTTTTCGTCAGCTTCTTGCCGCCTGTCACTTTTGTAATATATGTTTCTTCCTGTTCTGCCGCTTGTGTTGCGCGGATAATATCAGGAATCTTTTTAATAATCGTCTGTGGTGTAATGCCATGCTCTTCATTATAAGCCATCTGAATTTCGCGGCGTCGCTTCGTTTCATCGATCGCCTTTGTCATCGATTCCGTCATATTATTGGCATACATAATTACCTGGCCATTCGAGTTACGCGCTGCACGTCCAATCGTTTGGATAAGGGAACGCTCCGAACGCAGGAACCCTTCTTTATCCGCATCCAGAATCGCCACAAGTGATACTTCCGGAATATCAAGGCCTTCCCGCAATAAGTTGATGCCGATCAATACATCATATGTCCCTTTCCGAAGCTCGCGGATAATTTCGATACGCTCGAGCGTCTTAATTTCCGAGTGCAAATATTCGACTTTTAAGCCCATTTCTTTTAAATAGCTCGATAAATCCTCGGACATCTTTTTCGTCAATGTTGTCACTAGTGTTCGCTCATTGCGACGAATGCGCTCATGGATCTCATCGATCAGATCATCAATTTGCCCTTCAATCGGACGTACATCAATCGTCGGATCAAGCAGCCCTGTCGGACGGATGATTTGCTCGACCATTTCCGGTGTATGCTCAAGCTCATACGGACCCGGTGTTGCCGATACGTAAATGGCCTGGCTCACTTTTGACTGGAACTCATCAAACATCAATGGACGGTTATCGAGTGCGGACGGCAAACGGAAGCCATGCTCGACCAATACCCCTTTACGCGCCTGATCCCCATTATACATACCACGAACTTGCGGCAATGTAACATGGCTTTCATCGACAACGAGCAAAAAATCCTCCGGGAAATAATCAAGCAATGTATACGGCGTCGCCCCTGCTTCACGCAATGTCAGATGGCGCGAATAGTTTTCGATCCCTGAGCAAAAGCCCATTTCCTTCATCATTTCCAAATCATAATTTGTACGCTGCTCCAAGCGCTGCGCTTCTAGCAACCGGTCTTCCGAACGCAATACTGCAAGGCGCTCCTCCAGTTCTTTTTCAATATTTTCAATGGCAATTTTCATCTTTTCTTCACGGGTAACGAAGTGGGATGCCGGGAAAATCGCCACATGCTGACGATCCGCTAAAATTTCTCCTGTTAATGCATCGACTTCCCGAATTCGGTCAATTTCATCTCCAAAAAATTCAACCCGAACACAATGCTCATCCCGGGATGCCGGGAAAATTTCGACAACATCTCCGCGCACCCTGAAAGTACCGCGTGTAAAGTTTATATCATTGCGCTCATACTGGATGTCGACTAATTTACGTAATAGCTGATTGCGCTCCAGCTCCATCCCTGTGCGAATGGATACGACCATTTCGCGATATTCTTCCGGATTACCGAGACCGTAAATACACGATACGGAGGCGATAATAATAACATCTTCCCGTTCAAATAAAGCCGATGTTGCCGAGTGGCGCAGCTTGTCTATTTCATCATTAATGCTTGAATCCTTTTCGATATAAGTATCTGTCTGCGGTACATACGCTTCCGGCTGGAAATAATCATAGTAGCTGACGAAATACTCAACAGCATTGTCCGGAAAAAACTCTTTAAACTCGCTATATAATTGACCCGCCAGTGTTTTATTGTGAGCCATCACGAGTGTCGGCTTATTCACTTCTTTTATTACATTCGATATCGTAAATGTTTTACCTGTACCTGTCGCCCCTAATAATGTTTGGTGGCGTTTTCCTTCTTTCACGCCTTGGACGAGTTGTTTGATCGCTTCCGGCTGATCACCAGCTGGACTGTAGGCGGACTGGATTTCAAAAGTTTCTGTCATGTTCAGCTTGTCCTTTCTGTCGATATTCTTATTCTTTATTTTATCATACCCTTTTTTAATTTACGATATTTTTGCGAACGTATATTCGAATTTCAGTTTATGAGCAGTTTTGCGAGGATAGGGCGATGCTTATTTTGAAAGGAAAATGCGGGCAAGAGGCCAACAAGCCGTTTTTGCTGTATTTTAGCCGTGTGCACTATATTTCACCGGAACTTTTCTAGAGCGATATTTATGAAAAATATATACGGAAATTGCTCATTGACTATTTTAAAATTCCCCCATACAAAAAAGCCACCCCTAGTAAGGTGACTTTTTTGTTTATGAAACGGTGATTGCCATTAATTCGTTTAACTCTGTTGTATAGCTTTCAAATGCTTGTTCGTTTTTTTGATCTAGCGATGTATCGATAAGTATTTTTAATTGTTCAATACGCTGCATACGCTGTAATCGACTAATAAACAAATCTAAATAAATTTCATTCAACAACTTCTCCGCCTGATTTTCAGTTGACTGCTGACCTACCGCTTTTAAAAAGTCTGTATACGAATAATATTTATCCATCGATATCACCTCGATCTCTTTTAACCATTATAAAATAAAACCCTTTTAATTTGCAATATATTCTGAAAAATTATCATATGACAGAATTTTCTAAAAATAGTGTTGATTTTTGCCATTTTATGCATTAATTTAAATGTATAGTGAAATTTTAAGCACTTTAAAAAATTAGAAGGAAAGGGGATATAAAATGTCTAGCAACTTCCCGGAAAATTCGAATTATATTATTTCCAACTCCACTTTTTGCTTAAGTTCCTATGAGCACCGCGACAAAATCTATACACTGATATTGGACAAGTATGGTAAAGCAACTTCTCCATACAAGCCTTTAAAGCTTATTCGCGATACATGTCGGTTGCATGGCAGCTCCTATGATGCAAGCAAGTATCAGGCAAGGCGATTTTTCGGCAACAGCAAGCATAAACTGCCGATTATGGTGGCATATGATTTCGGTGACCCATGTATTTTGTTCCCGCTCTTTTCGCCGCATTCATCCCAAAATATATGGATTGCGTTAAACTCCATTATTAATATTAGCGAAAACGGCGATAAAACTATCGTAACCTTTATCGATGGCACCGAACTTTGCCTAGCTATCCATATGAAATCATTCAATCAACAATACGTACGCGCTGCCATGTTTTACAAACATCTGCTTTTACAGCGCAATGCCACTTTATAATGCCATCAGTTTTTTTCAAAATATTCAGCAAGAAGTAACTCACTTTGATTACGAAGGCGAATATTCGAATATCTCCTGCACTCCATGATTCCCTCAAAATAAAATTGATACTCGGTAAACAAATCATCCGTTTTGCCTCTCACTAAGCGCATGTGATGAAGTTTAAAATAGTCCTTCGTTTCTTTTAAATCATGCTGTACTTTGGCGCGTATCGCATCGATTAAATGCAAATATGGATTTTTAAATTTGAACGGACTTTGCTCTACAATTGAATAATCCTTCTCAAGAATAATTAATAGCAGCGGCAAATAAATGCCTGCCTCATAGTACGGAATCGTTCTGGAAGGAATCTGCAACATACGAATAACCTCCAATACAAGAACGTTTGTTCGTATTTATTTTCACATATTTTTTTGAAATTGACAAGTGGAAAAATTTGCTTGGCTTAAATTTCACTAAACGACAAAAGCCGCGCCTTAGCATTTTAAACTAAGGTGCGACTTATTATATTAATATGAAATTTTTGACCGTAAATAAGCGGTAATGAATACATCCAAATCTCCGTCCATCACGGCGCCGACATTTCCTGTTTCAGCACTTGTACGGTGATCCTTTACCATTGAATAAGGGTGGAATACATATGAACGAATTTGCGAACCCCAGCCAATTTCCTTTTGCTCGCCTCGGATCTCATCCAGCTGTGCCTGCTGTTTTTCAATTTCCAATTGATATAGCTTCGATTTCAGCATTTTCATCGCAGCATCGCGGTTTTTGATTTGCGAACGCTCTGACTGGCATTGTACAACGACACCTGTTGGAATATGCGTAATACGAACAGCGGAGTCCGTCGTATTAATATGCTGACCCCCGGCCCCTGTTGCACGGTACGTATCCACTTTTAAATCCTCTGTGCGGATGTCAATTTCAATTTCATCGTTGAATTCCGGCATTACTTCACATGACACGAAGGATGTATGACGGCGGCCTGATGAATCGAACGGCGAAATGCGCACTAAACGGTGCACTCCTTTTTCCGCCTTTAAATAACCGTACGCATTATGCCCTGTGATTTGTAATGTGACCGATTTAATGCCGGCTTCATCGCCAGGCAAATAGTCGATTGTCGTCACTTTAAAGCCGCGCTTCTCTGCCCAGCGCGTGTACATACGGAGCAGCATCGAACCCCAGTCTTGGGATTCCGTACCGCCCGCTCCTGGATGCAGTTCCAAAATCGCATTGTTTTTATCATATGGCTCCGATAAAAGCATTTGCAGTTCGAAATCTTCCATTTTTGATTGGAATTCCGCCAATTCCATTCCTAATTCTTCCTGCAATTCTGCGTCTGGCTCTTCACGTAAAAGCTCGAGCGTCATTTCCAGGTTTTCCTGTGTTGAAACTAAATCGTTGAATTCATTGACAACTGCCTTAATGCCGTTGCTTTCATTAATGATCGCCTGTGCACCGTTCTGGTCGTTCCAAAAGTTCGGCTCAAGCATTAGTTCGTCTAATTCCTGAATGCGTGCCTCTTTGTTTTCTAAGTCAAAGAGACCCCCTGAAGTCCGCTAGTTTTGTAGCTGTATTTTCGAGTGCATTGCGCACATCTGCTAATTCCATCATATATTTTCCTCCGTAGTTGGGCGTAAAAGTTTAGTTTTCTCTAACTAATGATTTCCATTGCGGCGATTCATTTCGCGGTCGGGTCCCCAATCTTCCTCGCCGCTCCGGTACCCCTGCCTCATTTGTGTTTGTCGCAAATAAATTTCCGGCAGTGTATCGGCTGTCCCGCTTTTCCCGCACGAAGCTTTTTCGAGTTACTTCTTCGAACCCGCTTCGCTCTGCAGCGAAAGAGAGAGGGAGAGCTGCCAGTTGCATACGACGCCTTCGTTTCGATCAATTAGTATTATTTAAAATCAATTCATTTTAAAATGATGGGGCTAGTAAATTTCCTATTAGGATTGAAGCAGGAAACTAAAATAAGCGGAGTTTTTCCGGTTATTTACGGAAAGTCCCTCATTTCAGGTTAAATAAGGGGAAGTTTTCCGCTTATTCATTGAAAAGTCTCCTATTTTCCTGTTTTTCGGACCAATAGCC
>NZ_JBQCJW010000022.1:0-35019 GCF_051967575.1 Solibacillus silvestris | reverse complement strand
GGAATTTCTCCCGTTATTTCGGCTAATTTCCCTTTCTTTTTCAAAATAGGCGGAGTTTTTCCGGTTATTTACGGAAATTCCCTCATTTCAGGTTAAATAAGGGGAAATTTTCCGCTTATTCATTGAAAAATCCCCTATTTTCCTGTTTTTCGGATCAATAGGCGGAATTTCTCCCGTTATTTCGGCTAATTTCCCTTTCTTTTTCAAAATAGGCGGAGTTTTTCCGGTTATTTACGGAAAGTCCCTCATTTCAGGTTAAATAAGGGGAGTTTTGAGACTGTCGATTAATTGGATTTTACATTGGTAGCCAAAAAAATTTGGGTAAACTAAAGCAACTAAAATCAAATTAACCACAAAAACAAGTGGAATATACAAGATAATTAACAATTAAAAGTGTTCACTTGCTGAATTTAAATTGATTAAAATTTCAAAACAGAGTTAATCGACACTCTCGTTTTTCCGGTTATTTGCAGAGCAGCCCTCATCACAGGTTAAATAAAGAGGAATTTCTCCGGTTATTTCTCCAAATGAGGACTTGCCGGATTCCCCAACCGGTAAGATTAGGCTCTGTTCCTTCAGTAAGTTTCAAACTTCCCTAAGACTTTGCATCGCTTCCAGCCACCTGCTGCAACCAACTATTACATTCCCGCCAAAATTCCTCTTCGCTTCTTCTTGAAATGATCCTTCCAAAAAACAAACCGGGTCATTGAGCATAGTTTCAATGACCTCGGTTTCACTGCTTTATTGTCCTACGCCATGGCAAGACTTGTATTTTTTGCCGCTTCCGCATGGACATGGGTCATTGCGTCCGATGTTTTCGGCTTTGCGCGCAGGCATTTTCTTCGGTTTTGCCGCACCTTCTTCTTTCGGGTTCACTGCTTGGCCTTTTGCGACTTCCTCACGTTGAAGATTGCTGCGGATTTCTGCTTTCATCGCATATTTCGCTACATCTTCACGAACCGCCGCAACCATATCCTCAAACATCGCGAAACCTTCCTGCTGGTATTCGCGCAATGGATCATTTTGGCCATATGCACGCAGATGGATTCCTTGACGCAATTGGTCCATCGCATCAATATGGTCAATCCATTTCGTATCGATCGTACGCAGTAAAATAACCTTTTCGAATTCGCGCATACGCTCCGGCGTCATCGCTTCTTCTTTTTCGTTGTAGCGTGCATCCACATTTTCCGAGATAAGGGCAATCATTTCTTCAGGTGATTTATCCTCAAGCTGCTCTTTTGCAATATCGCCTTCATCTAAAAGATTTGCCGCGATATAGTCTTCCAAAGCATCCAATGTCCAATTCTCTTTCTCGCCTTGTGTATGAAGAGCCACTGCATTTTCGATTGCCTGCGAAATCATCGACTCCACCAATGCACGCATATTGTCGGAATCCAGAACTTCTTCACGCTCTTTGTAAATGACTTCACGCTGCTGGCGCAGTACATCATCATATTGCAATAGACGTTTACGCGCATCGAAGTTATTGCCTTCAACACGTTTTTGCGCAGATTCCACCGCTTTTGAAACCATGCGTGATTGGATTGGCTGTGAATCATCCATCCCAAGCTTTGTCATCATGGACTTCATATTATCAGAACCGAAACGGCGCATTAAATCATCTTCCAATGAAAGATAAAATTGCGTTACCCCTGGATTCCCTTGACGACCAGAGCGACCACGAAGCTGATTGTCGATACGGCGCGATTCATGGCGCTCTGTACCGATTACCGCTAAACCGCCAATTTCAAGCACACCTTCACCAGGCTTAATATCTGTACCACGACCGGCCATATTTGTCGCAATCG
This sequence comes from Solibacillus silvestris, assembly GCF_051967575.1. NCBI lineage: Bacteria > Bacillati > Bacillota > Bacilli > Caryophanales > Caryophanaceae > Solibacillus > Solibacillus silvestris. The sequence goes on along the minus strand of NZ_JBQCJW010000022.1, from coordinate 33,208 downwards.
TTACAGCGCCCTTTTGACCGGCATTTAAAATAATTTCCGCCTCGCGCTCATGGTTTTTCGCATTTAGCACATTATGCGGGATTTTGAATTTCGTTAAATATTTTGAAATAATCTCAGATGTTTCGATTGCTACCGTACCGACCAATACTGGCTGGCCTGCACGATGACGTTCGGCAATATCTTCAGCAACTGCTTTGAACTTCCCTTCCATCGATGCATAAATAAGGTCTGGGCGGTCATCACGCGCAATCGGCTTATTCGTAGGAATCGCCACAACCTGCATATTATAAATATTGCGGAATTCCTCTTCCTCGGTTTTCGCCGTCCCTGTCATACCAGACAATTTCTCATACATACGGAAATAGTTTTGGAATGTAACAGTCGCCATTGTCATCGATTCATTTTGGATATCCAAACCTTCTTTAGCTTCAATTGCTTGATGAAGACCATCTGAATAACGACGACCTTTCATTAAACGACCTGTAAAGCCATCAACGATTACAATTTCACCATCTTGCACAACATAGTCCACATCAAGATGCATCGATGCATGTGCCTTCAAGCTTTGGTTAATTGCATGGTTTAACCGTACATGCGCCAAATCGAATAAGTTGTCGATTCCAAATGCACGCTCAGCCTTTTCAATCCCTTGCTCTGTAAGCGTTACGCCTTTTGTCGACTCTTCATAGTTGTAATCTTCCTCTTGCTTTAACATACGGACAAAGGCATTTGATTGCACATATAGCTGTGCCGACTTTCCTGCTTGTCCTGAAATGATCAGCGGTGTACGCGCTTCATCGATCAAAATCGAGTCGACCTCATCGATTACCGCATAATATAACGGACGCTGTACACGGTCTTCTTTATAAAGCACCATATTGTCGCGCAAATAGTCAAAGCCCAGCTCATTGTTCGTCGAATATGTAATATCCGCATCATATGCTTCACGCTTTTGATCCTTTGAAAGACTGTTCAAGTTCAGGCCAACCGTTAAGCCTAGCCAATTATACAATTCGCCCATTTCTGTCGCGTCACGGCTCGCCAAATACTCGTTCACCGTCACGACATGAACGCCCTTGCCTGTAAGCGCATTTAAATAAACCGACATTGTGGATGTTAATGTTTTACCTTCACCGGTTTTCATCTCGGCGATATTTCCTTCGTTTAAAGCGGCCGCACCCATAATTTGGACACGGAATGGATACATGCCAAGTACACGGCGCGATGCTTCGCGGATTGTCGCAAATGCTTCAGGCAGTAAAGCATCCACAGTTTCGCCCTTTTGATAGCGGTCTTTGAATTCTTCCGTTTTCGCTTTTAATGCATCATCGGAAAGACTTTCATACTGCCCGGCCAATGCCTCCACCTTATCCGCAATCTTTTCTAAACGCTTTACTTCTTTTTTATTGAAATCAAATAATTTATTTAATATGTTTGCCATCGAATTGGTCACTTCCCAATAAATAGTCTCAAACTATATTTTACCACCTTATAGGGCAGTGGTGCAAATGGACTGCCGGCAATATGAGTTTTGAGTAAGTTGAAAATCTTCATAAACTCCCTGTCCCCACAAAAAAACGGACTGCCCGTTGCAGGCAATCCGATATGAATAAGGTGATTTAATTTGTTTCGATTAAGCCGTATTTTCCGTCTTTACGTTTATAAACGATGTTCGTACCGTCTGATTCGGCATCTGTATAAATGTAGAAATCATGGCCTAGCATGTTCATTTGTAAAATCGCTTCCTCTTGATCCATCGGCTTCAGGTCAAATTGCTTTGTACGGACAATTGAGTATTCCTCATCCGAAGATTCCCCATTTGCCTCCGCTTGTGTTGTTACATTGGCAAAATATATACCAGTGCCTTCTCGATCGCGGAATTTGCGATTTACTTTTGTTTTATGTTTACGGATTTGACGCTCCAGCTTGTCGACAATTAAGTCAACAGCAGCATACATGTCATTATGGCGCTCCTCTGCCCGCAGCGTCAAATTCTTCATCGGAATCGTTACTTCAACTTTTGTTTGTTTATCATTATAAACTTTTAAATTGACATTGGCGTTCGCGTCTACATTACCATTGAAATAACGTTCAACCTTTTCAATTTTTGTTTCCACATAATCACGAATCGCTGGAGTTACCTCAATATTCTCACCACGAATGTTAAAGTTTAGCATGTGAACTCCTCCTTCATTACGGCTATACTTAGTTAATTCTACATTCCGAAAAAAACTCCTGTTGCTTCTTGAAACTTTTTTCATTTTTCGACATTTTGTCCTATTTATCGATAGGAAAAAACATCGACTGGAAACTGCAAAAATATTATTTCAAGCAAAAGACTTATCGGCGGCCGACTTCTTTTTTCCGGCGTATTTTTAATTCGCTTACAATCAATTCTTCAATCGCCGGCTGGTCCTCAAAAATCAGACCGTATTGGAATTTCTCGCCGTATTTTTTCTTCCAGACGATTTCACCAATTGCTTTGATCAATACTTCATCCAAAATGAATTGTATTTCAAGCTGCACCAGATGATTAGTATTTTCACCAATTCCATGATAAGAAAACATTTTCATGCCGCGCGGGCTAATATCTATAATTTCACAAGGATGCTTCGTCGCTTCTAGGTCCTCCGGTTTACCATCGATCAATACTGTATATTTCGCTGCAACCGGCACACCAAAAGTAAAACGAAATCCTTCATTCCGTTTAAATTCCACCTTTGTTCCTCCTGACACAAATTATTTCTGCCACTTCTATACCCCATTATACATGCAATATACCATTAATTGTCTATGTGCTTAATTGCTATTTCAAGAAAAAAATATGCCTTCAAAACCATTACGAAATGACTACAAATTTTTACCAATCTGATAAAAGTATAGGTCGTGCGCACACTCTTGTGTAAAATTCCTTCACATACGGTCAATTTTTGCATAGGAGGGGCTTGGGCATGGGAGGAAGGGGATGTCTTCATTGATTTCGTCCCCAACTTCATGTACGAGGCGCTCTGTCGGCTTGCTTAAGAAAATATAATCCTCATTTAATCCTCACACCCACAATCAACAGAATACCGCGCTTCATAGTTTCACTTATACACAACTACATATACGTAATCAAAGTATAGAGAATAGTTTAAAATACAAAATGAAAAATTACATTCTCCGAAAATGGACAGTCCAAAGTTTTATTGTGATTATCCATAAAAAAACACTCACCAAATGATGAGTGAAAGGCTGCTGCTATTTCATATATTTCTTCGTAAATTCAAATTGCGCTTGAATTTGTTTTTCATTCACTTTAACTATGCTCCCCCACCTGCGCTTAATGGAGCAACCGAATGGAGGGCTGCTGTAAAAGCATTTACTTTCTTCTATTAAGGCGGATGGACATTCTCCCACAATTGTCATATGCTCTTCTTCGATAACTACTGTATAAACGCTTCCATTTTCTGCGACATAAGGAACGATGCATACCGTTTTATCATTGATTAAGTAAATGTTTAAAATTCGCATCCTATTCTCCTTTGAAAACGATTTTTATATTTCACCAATCTTTCATTTGTTTTATGGAATAATTTTCATTCATTTCTGCACACTTTAAAGCTACTTTTTCTTCTGCTCTCGAATAAAGCGTATAACTTACATACTGTCTGAACAGCGCCAATACAAAATACTTGCAGGCGTTGTTCCATCTTCGGTTAAATTGATTTAAACTAACGGAAACCGGGATTTTCTGCCCATTACGAAGCAGGACAATTGTTGAATTCGGCAATAACGGATTTTCTATTGCATCGATAACATGGTGCAGCGCAAAATGATAGCAGACAGGGTTTCGAGTTGATCCAGACGAAAACCAGACGTGAAAAAATGAATATCTCGGTATAATAATCGGAAGCATCGTAGTATTTTTCAGCAATGCTTTTGCAGCTTCCTTTGCCCCTTTTATACTGGACCCGTTTTCTTTTAATTCAATGTCCAGTATTTGAGTCGGCCTTAAATTTATTCTTTTTGTGCCTTTCGAAGTAATCACCGTCGTATATGGATTGTTCATAGCATCAAATTTTGATTCTAGCACACATGCATCCAGCAAATAATTTTTGTACATTTTCATACTCCTCTCAATTTTTAGTTATCATCTGAAATAAAAAGGAGTATACTAGATATAAGTCCGGTATACTCCGGTCCGACAAACTCCAAGTGTTATCTTTCCAGGACTTTCACTTGGGGTTTTCTATATTCATTTTTCACATCGCCATTCACCCCCTTTACGGAAGAACAAACATATGAAGATATTTCTTCGACTCCCGCAAAATACTGCACTATTTTTTCCATAGAAAATTTGCACACCAATAATACATAGCTGCGGCATAATATTTTATCCTATGCAATTATTAATGAGACACTAAAATAAGCGATATTAAACTTTTCATTTTTTCATTCTAGGGATGTATTTGTTCATGGGGTTCAATATTTCTAATTTCAACCATTTCCATAATTCTTCAACAGAATAAAATGTCAACGTTTGCTTTTCTCGAATATTGAATTAAATTTTCCTTTCCAAACTTGAAATTCAAGAAAGGCGAACATAAATTTATAGATGGCAGTGATCGTGGAATGGTTTTACTTACATTTCAGCCAAATCAAGCTGGACATTTCGTTTTCTTAACGGGCTTATTATAAATGTTCATGAATTTCAGATTGCCCTTTATTGGATAGTTGAAAGCTGACCGTTATATTCACAAAAAATATTGCATTGATATCAGTTTGCATATTTTTAGCAAAAAGGAATTATTACCATTATATACATAAGATGCCACCATCACAACATTATTTTGAACATTTTTAATATTTAAACTCCTATGACTCCTTTCTTTGAAAAATTGCATATTAAAGTAAGGAATGGGACACTATCGTATTCGCCAAGCTAACGGCATATTTACAAAGATATAAAGGAGCGCCCAACATGTACGCTCCCCTATGTTTAATATAAAGTTTTAATCGCTTCCTGCAATCGTTCAATCAAGACTTCACTTTGTTCAAGTGTCGGCTGTTTTCCCCCTATATAAAACTTGCATTTCGGCTCTGTTCCTGAGGGGCGGATGCACATCCATGCGTCCTTTTCCAATATGAATTTCACAACATCGGCTTCCGGCAATCCATTTACCCCGCCCTGTGCATAGTCCTCCACTTTCAGCACGTTTAAACCGGCGATTGCAGCTGGAGGGTTATTCCGAACATTTTCCATGATCGAGGCTATTTTCTTCTGTCCTTCGATTCCATCAAATGTCAACGAAACGAGTGTCTCCTGATAAAAACCAAACTGTTCATAAAGCTCGTGCAGCACATCGCTCAATGTTTTTCGCTGCGCTTTGTAGTAGGCAGCCATCTCAGCAGTCAATAATGCCATTTGCACCGCGTCTTTATCGCGCACGAAGTCACCCGCCAAATAGCCGTAGCTTTCCTCATAGCCAAAAAGGAAAGTATGCTCTTTTGAAAGCTCCCACTCCGCTATTTTCTCGGCGATATATTTGAAGCCGGTCAGCGTATTGATCGTCGTCACGCCGTATTGATCGGCAATGGCTGCACCAAATTCGGATGTCACGATTGTTTTGATCATAGCGGCATTTTCAGGAACGGGCTTTGATTGGAGAAGATAATGGAAGACCATCGCCCCGAGCTGATTGCCCGTCAATAATCTATATTCCCCGTCATCCAATACAGCTACACCGAGCCGATCAGCATCCGGATCGGTCGCGAGCAAAATTTCCGCGCCGACTTTCTGCCCAAGCTGCATCGCAAGCGAAAATGCGTCCGGCTCTTCCGGATTCGGGTAAGCGACCGTCGGAAAATCCCCATCTTGAATCGCCTGCTGTTCGACAATATGCACATTGTTAAATCCAAAGTCGCCCAAACCGCGCACAGTCGGCTCCAAACCAGAACCGTGCAGAGGTGTGTACACAATCGCGAGCTCTTTATTTACCGGTTCGGCGGATTGCAATGTCCGAAGCACCTGTGCATAGGCATCATCGAGCTTTTCCAATATTTCCGTGCAGAAGCCAGAACTTAAAAGCTCATCTTTCGACAATGCCGGAACATCAAAAATCGACTCGACCGCATTCATATATGAAACAATCTCATCCGCAAATTGCGGCGTCAACTGCGCCCCGTCCTCCCCATAAACTTTGAAGCCGTTGTACTGTTTCGGATTATGGCTCGCCGTAATGACAACACCCGCATATGCCGCCAAATAGCGCACTGCAAAACTAAGCTCGGGTGTTGGACGGCTTTTTGTGAATACATAGCTTTGGATGCCGTGCGCCGCCAGTACCCCTGCCGTTTCATAAGCAAATTGCCGCGAAAAATGGCGCGTATCATAGGCAATGACGACACCGCGCACCTTCACAATCTCCCCTTGTGCCGCAATTTGACGTGCAAGCCCTTCAGCAGCAAGACGGATCGTGTGCGTGTTCATGCGATTCGTGCCCGCCCCCAGTTTCCCGCGCATGCCCCCGGTGCCGAATGCGACATATTGGTGGAAGCGATCTTGAATGTCGGCTTCATCCACGAGGGAAGACAGCTCTTCTCTATATAATGATTGTTCAGTCCATTGCTGGAATTGTAATTGAGTATTCATCGACAAGCTCCTATCTAGTAATTCCTCTATTATATGCAAAAACCGCTATTAAAAGAATCAAGTCTTTTAATAGCGGTTTTGTTTGTGGTGGAAATTCAGCAGCTTTCAAAGGCTAACAAATTTATACCCTGCTTAAATGAAGTTGCGTTCGCGATCACACTTGTCCAGAATTGCCATATTGCTGCTGGCGCGTAATTTTGATGACTTCTTTCCATGTATCGCGGAATTCCGTTACCAACCCTTCGACTTCCTCGATGATTGCCGGGTCGTTTTTAATATTAGCTTCCGTCAGGCGACGAGACATATATTCATATAATGGCAACATTTGTTTTGAAATTTCGATATTCATATTAAGTGTTGACATCAATTCCGCAATAATCGCTTGGGAACGCTGAATAAAATGATTTCGGTCTTCAATATTCTTTTCATTGATTGCCTGTTTCGCCTTGTTTAAAAACTTCAAGCAACCGTTATATAACATTAGCGTTAGTTCACCTGGGGAAGCAGTTGTCACGCTGTTTTGTTTATAGGCATTGAAAGCATTTGTTTGTGCTGTCAACAAAAACACTCCTTTTGAAGCTAGTTGTCTTAATTCTTTTTGTCATAGTAGCGACCATCCATAACTTGAACACTCGCATACGGATTTATATATTGCCGCTCATGCTTTTTGGCGTTTTGTAGGTCTTTTAAGTCATCTTGGATTACTTTCATCACATTATTCAAACGCTCGCGGATACCTTTATCCAGCTCGGCCAGCATAATATGCGACTTATTACTTTTCAGATCCAGTACAAATTGCTCATGTTGCATTTGCTCCATAAGTATACCACGTTCGTCTAATAAACTGTTAATTTTAGCAATATATTCATCGCGTTTTTCTTCTTCAGGCATATTTGTCAAATGTTGAAACAACTTTGCCGAGATTTGTAAAAGCTTTTGTGTATTATCCATTTTTAGGCCACCCGAAAAATATTATCCTTGCATGAACATTGAAGATTGCTGGTTCGCTTTGTTAATCGCCGTCTCCATTGCCGTGAATTGCTTCCAGTAGCGGGCTTCGATATTTTTTAACTTAGCTTGCCATGTATCAATGCGCTTTTCATTGTCTATTAGACTTTTACCAATTGAATATTGGGCGTCCGTCATCGTAGAACGGCCTGCTTTTTTCTCGATGTTAACTTCCATTGCTTTCATCGAATCACGCAGCTGGTAAAGGTAGCCGCGTGTATCCACTGTTTTCGTTTTTGTAACACCATTTTCTACATAAGTTACGACATCATCTTTTTTGCCTTCGCTATTTTTGAATAATCGCTCTACTGCATCTGGATCTTCCTCAATCGCTTTTCTTAATTTATCCTCATCAATTTCAAGCGTTCCGCCGTCATTATAGCTTTTCGATGTCGTAATGCCAATATTAAATAGAGTATTGTATTTAGAACCTTCCAATCCAGGATTCGATTGATAAATAAGTGAGCGCATATTTGCTAAACCATCACGAATTAAGGAATCATTTCGAAGCAAGCCGCTTTTCGCCTTTTCTTCCCATAGCTTAATTTCGTTTTCTTCCATATCCTTTTTCTGCTCAGCTGTTAACGGGGCATAATCCCGGTATTTCGCCTCTTTTGTTTGGTCATTTAAATCTTTGATCAGACCGTTGTACGTTGTGACGAATTCTTTAATTTTATTCATCATTTCGTCTACGTTTGTAGTGGATGATAAATTTACAGAACTCGCTACATTATTTTGTGTAGGTGCATTCGCAGAGTTTGCAACGGATGCTTCTGCAGTTTGAAGTGCTGTATATTTTTCATTCAAACCATTCAAATCATTTGTCGTATTTTTTAATTCTTGTTTTGCACTAGTCAATTGAGCATTTTTATCGTATACATTTTTAACGGCAGACAGCTCAGTTGCAGATAAATTAGATAAAATCGTCTTCTCGTCGTCCGATAAATTCGTTGAATCCAAATTATCGCCATACGCCATTGTACTCAAAACTGCCTTTGCATCTGCAGAAAGTGAATTAAAAGCCTTTCCAGCAGTTTTTGTTAAACTTTTTTTATCTTGATCAGTCAAGCTATCATAAGCATTCTTTTGGTCTTCCGTTAAGTTTAACGCAGTAATCTCACTTTCTGATAAAGCTTTCGATTGAAATTTTGTTTTTTGTTCTTCCGTTAGCATATTTAAGAAGTTCTGTGCATCTTGTGTACCAAAAGATACATTGCCAGCTGTTTTTAAATCTGCTTCTGCATCCTTTACATCATCTTTTTGACCATCAATTTTCGTGTTTAACGCTGTTGCAAGACTTGTATATTTGTCTTCATTTGAAGTAATTCCATCCAAATTAACATTATAGGCAGTTTTTAAAGCATCAAAAGTAATATCTAATTGGGATTTTGCTGTTTCTAATACTTTTATAGCACTAGTTCCAAATTTATTATGTGTATCCGTTTCGTTAAATGTAGAAGTAAGCGTTACATTATAACCATTCAAAGAAAAAGCATTCGATGAACGCTCCGTTGCAATACCATTCACAACAAATCGAGCATTTTGTCCTTCTTTAATACCTGAAACATCCTGTGGGTTCATTGAAATACCTAACTTCCCAAACACTTCCGAAGCCTTCGCATCCATGCTGATTGCTGATTCTCCAGTGGCTACTCGCCCAGTATTTTTAGCAGTAATCGATAGCTGTCCATTTTCAAATACGGCACTTACGCCCGCGCTGCTCGAATTAACTTTTTTAATAAATTGGTCAATTGTTGTATTTTCATCAATGTTAATGGAAACAGCCTCTCCCAATTTCCCTTGGGCATTAATAGAGCCTAATTTTAGCTCCGTCGGCATATTCCCGGTAAATAATGAACTAAGCTTCGTCGTACTTGTAACAGGCTGTTGCGTTCCTACAGCCTTTGCTGCAGTTGCTAGCTGTGAGACCCCTTCAATCGACAACGTCCCAGAAGCCGAACCTGTTGCAGTTGCACTTACAAGACTAGAGTTAGAACTCGTAGCCGCTTTTGAGTTTAATGTTTTTAAAACTAAATTATCCGCAATATACTTATCAAATGTTTTTAACTTCGTATTCACTGAACGATAAGCATCACGCTGCCATTCATACGTTGTTTTCTTTTGCTGCAATTTATTTAACGGTGCTCGTTCAGCATTCATTAATTTTTCTACTAATGCATCAATGTCCATACCTGATGCCAAACCGCCAATTCGCATTACCATATTCTATTTCCTCCTCATATTCCAAAAATCTATTATTACTCTTAATATCGACATCAAATATTATAATTTCATATAAAATCCTTATTTTTAAATAATCATAAATAAACGGAGCCTATCATTGGATGGATAGACTCCGTACTTCAACTAGCTATATTTTTTCGTCGACAATCATTCCAACCATCTTCTGCATTTCATAAAAAGCATCCAATAGTTTTTTTGGAGGGATTTCTTTTACCACTTCGTCTGTGTCTCGATTTACTACAGATACATAGTAACGATCTAATCCCTCATGATAAACAAATTTGGATGCGTTGTGGTTGGCTTCTAAAATTTCATTCATCGTATGAACGGCTTCTTGCACTTTTTGTTTTGTTTCCTCACTATTATCTAGAGGTGCAGCGATACTTTTTTCAACTGATGCAGAATTTTGTGCTGTTGTATAAGACGCTTCGCTTCCCTGCTTCGCCAATTTATCAACATTTTGAGTAATTGTTTTTGTTTTTGCCGTTGTCGCTACATCTACATTTGCATTTACTGAAATACGCATGTTTCCCATCCTCCTTGAATTTACAAGCGTTATTACAGTAAATATCGGATAATATAAGGAGAATTTGAGTTATTCTAGAAAATAAGGGGAATTGACTTTTCTCCTTCGTTTGAATGGAAATACTAAATTCCATTTCTAATCTTCAGTTCGGGTTGTATAATCTTCAATTTGCCTCATGCTATGACCACTATCTTTTAATGCCAGCTGATCATAAAGCGGGGCCGGGCGTGTACTTTATTGCCATTGCTCATCCAATACCGGCAAAGCTTTACGAGCAATAGCCTTACTATAGGCGCCTTTTTATATTGAGCGAAGTGCAGTACGAATCGTTAATTTTCCATGTTGAATGTTATGAGTAATCCGAAACATGGCATCTCATGCAAAAAGCCCCTCCTTGTCAGCAGCATGAGGGGCTGGATTGAAGTCATTATACAGTTTTTATCAATCATTTCTTGAAATACCCGAACCTATGCTTTACTTAGAGTTGGGGATTCCTGCCGATCACTAACCATTTATTTCTGATTTCAATTTATGAATCTCTTCAGTTGTTAACTGTGTTGATTGTCGAATTACTTCATCCGGGATATTTTGCGCAATTAACACTTTTGCCGATTCAATAGCTTGCGCCTTTTTCCCTTGCTCTAATCCTTGCTCTAATCCTTGCTCCAGTCCTTGTTTAATCCCTTGCCTAATTCCTTCTTTCCGCCCCTTTTCAATCCCTTTATATTCCGCGTAGTCCAACTTTGCTTCCTCATCAATAATCGTTTTCAGGTGTGATTGATAGGCGATGATTGTATCCGGTGTTTGACTTAAGTTCTCCCAGGCGGTAAAGGCTTCAATTAGTCGCTCATCTTTCATTGCCAATTCCTCCAGTTCCTTATAAATGTCATCGTACACTTTCTGTTTTCTCGCATCGATCATTCCGAGCAGCAGCAGCAGCAGCCAGCGAACTAAAATATCATCGAATGGATTCAGCCCGTCCGCATACCATGCCTTAATAAATTTCGTCATTTCAATGAAGTGAATTTCTAAAATATCATCTTTTTCAGCAAGTCGCTGTAAGGTTTGGTCTTCATAAATATGATATGTGCTATGATAATGCTCAGATGCGGTGAATAATGTAAAATCGCAAATATTAATAGTAATGGTCGGCAATAATGTATGGTAGCCCTTGCCCTTTTCGAGCTGACTTGTAAATAGCTGAGACCAATAATAAACTGTGCGCTTCATCATATCGTTTTGGTTTGACAGCTGCATTTCCACATTGATGAGTTCATTGTTTTGCGTGCGGACGACGATATCTAAACGTGATTGCTTATCATCTAAATATTGGCCGCCCAGTTCTTGGTTGGCAAACATTACTTCTTTAATCGTATCACGACCAGTACGTGCTAATATGGCGTTTAAAAAGACGATCGTAATGTTCTTGTTTTGTTCACTGCCGAATAGTTGTTTGAAAGCAAAATCCACTTTTAGATCTAAAAACTTATGCAATGGGATACGTTTCAATGCTTTACGATTCATTCGAACTCACCTCGAATTTATTTCTTTCATTATAGTATGGCGCAAAAATTTCAGACAGTTTGAGCCAGTAAAGGGATTTTGCAAAAGCAAAGAAGCACTTTGCAAGTTCTGCAGGTTCTAGCGTGGCAGGCTAGGGAAACTATGAAACGAATAACGAATCGGGTTAGGGTGAGAACCGTCATAAAAACGCCTATTGCGGCTTGCAACAGTAAGGTGAAGATGGCTAAAATTGTACATTTTGAATCATCTAAATTCATCGAATAGGTTACCATATACGTAAAGCTTTTTTAAACGGTTTAAAGGACGGTAGAATTGGTAATAAATTGCGGCGCAATAAATTATGGATGAGTGCGATAGTCATTCACCGATAGCTATTTTACGAGCAATTGGCAAAATTGTACGGGTGCACTAAAATAATTTTCAGTTGAAGTATCAAAATTATGTGCACCCGGTGCAAAGTTTTACATTGGGTTAACGGAGACCGTCCATCAAGTAATAACCGCTTACCTAAACTCTTCTTTACCAAATGATTGAAGTATACTACAATTGAATTGCCCTACCTCAACTAGTGTGTACAATTATATTCTTAGTCTACGGACGGATACGAGGGCTAAAAGAGAATATAGGAAAGGTGGTAGTTGCTATGGGAGATATTAGCAATATTCTAACTTGTTTATCTTTTGGAGTTTTCTTAATCATCCAATTTTTACAGGTCGATGTAGTAACTGCTTACCTGGTTGCGGTGTTCATGATATGAATTATAAGACCTATAAAGAACTGAAAAAAAAATATTCGAACAAAGTTTTCAGTTATAAAAATAAAATCCATGAATCTAAAAATTTTAGCCGAAAAGATTTTTCTAAAACTTGGAATAATAATGTTTTATTTTCTAATACCATTTTTGAGCAAACAAATTTAGATGATTCTAGATTCGAAAATTGCAGTTTTATTAATTGTTCTTTTAAAAACTGCTTCCTAAGTAAAAGTCATTTTATAAGCGTTAAATTTAAAAGCTGCACTTTTAAAAATGTTTCTTTTAATTTTTGTAATATTACCAGTTGTTCTTTTACAGAAAATGAAGAATTTAATGTATATTTTTATCCAAACAGTCGAAATCCAATTAAAGATTTGACACCTTCTAATACTATCAGCGCAAATGATTATTCAGATGAATTAAAATGCGCATTAAATTTGGCACTAAAAAATAAATATATTAAATATTCAAACACTCTGTTTTTAAAGAAAAGTCAACACCTGAGTAAAATGCAAAAACGTGAAATGAAAAGAGTAACGCCGAAAGAAGCAAAGAAACTAGGTCTTGGAAAAAAGGAGAGATTGAAAGAAAATGCTAGAAGAAAAGAAATGAAAAATAAATGGTTATTGCAAACCCATAAGAATGCTATAGATGGAAAAAATAGAAGGCTTTCTAAAAGTACATTAAACACCCTATTATGGCATTTTAATAATCCACAAAATGTAGCACAGCGCCTTGAGTATGCATCACATACAATTAAAAGTCGTTTTAAGAATATAAGTTACTTGGTTAAAATTATGGAGGAGTTTTAGGTTATGTGAAGATAAGTTTTTTTCCTTTTAACGGAATCAGATCGCCTTCCTCTGTTTGAATGCATTGTTCATTCAAAAGTCGTGAGAAAAGCTGGAATTCCTCCATTTCCTGACATTCTTTTAAATGGGAGGCAAAGTAGTAGAGCCCACCTGCATTTTGGAACTGTTTCTCAAGCTTCGAACCTGCTTCGCTATTTTTGGTATAGTACAGGGTTTGGTTTTCATGACCTTCTTTTAGGTAGTTTAAAAAGTTCTCTGGAATGGGCGTTAGCTCTTGTTTAGCTAGGGCTCGAACGAATCGAATCGTTGAACCACTCCAAAGACAAATTCTAATCGCGTTATTTTTTTACAAGAGTCGTTTAACATGAATGAATCCATACGCGCCATACTTTATCTAATTGAATCCTGTCAGCCTATCGTGCAGACAGGTTATGCCTCTCTTCTTTCAGTACATCCTGAACTGTTGCGACCTCATGTTTGACGATACGTTGACGGAAATTCATCAACGTGTTGATCCAGATGCGTTCCTTGTCGAAGTCTCCAATGCCTAAAACATATTGGAAACGGTAATTAAAATAGAAAGAAGCCAATAATTCTTCATCTGTTAATCCTGCAATTCCTCGAGAATAAGCAGGCTGACAAGGATATTGACTGGTTTGTTGGGACGGCTGTATGTATCGCTGTAAAGCATGGGGAATCGATTTTCATTTACTTGAAGGAAGATGGTTTGATAGAAATCTCCCGCCCAGCTTTTTTCATCTTTTCTACAATTTTGGGTGAGAATCAGAAAATAAAGATATTTGTATGTTTGTATCGGATAATACTTTATTGGCACTCAAAGTGGCATAAACCATTGATATATTAACATTTATAGAGGGAGTGAATCAATGTGATAAAAACAGCCGTTATATTAGCAGCAGGCTTAGGTAGTCGCCTACGCCCATATACCGATAACCACCCTAAAGGTTTTGTGAAAATTTATAACGAAGTGCCCTCGCTCATCGAACTTTCGATTCAAGCGCTTCAACAAAATGGTATCACTAATATTATAATTGGTACAGGCTATCGTAGTAACTTTTACGAAGATTTAGCAGACAAACTTTCAGGTGTTACATGTGTATATTCACCTAATTATAAAACTACAGGTAGTTTTGCGACACTGATGCAAGTTCAACCACATATTAAAGATCAAGATATACTATTGTTAGAGTCTGATTTACTTTATGATTACAATGGCATTCGTGAATTAATTTGGCATAAAGAACCTAATATTATTTTGGCAAGTGACCCTACGCATTCTAATGATGAAGTATATATCGAAGTTAGTAGTAGTAATCGCCTTATGAAACTTTCAAAAGATATCACAGAAGTAACGAAGTCATATGGCGAACTTGTAGGCATTACTAAATTGTCTAGTAAATTACTAGAGGATATGTATAATATTTATACGAATGATATTGTATGTCAACAGTGGGATTATGAAGATGCTTTAGTTGCATTAAAAGATAAAAATATCTATATTCATAAAATCCCTAATTATACATGGTGCGAAATTGATAATGAGGAACATCTGATGTTTGCACGTCAAACAATCTTCCCACGCTTACAATTACTAAACCAATTACTAAAACGAGAAATTTTATTAAATCCGGGACCAGCAACAACAACATTATCTGTTAAATATGCACAAATTCAACCTGATATTTGCCCACGAGAAGAAGCTTTTGGTGATGTTATGCAATTCGTTGCAGATGAGTTAACTACAATTGTAGCAAATAATGAAGATTATGCTACAGTACTCTTACCTGGCTCTGGGACAGCTGCAGTTGAATCAATATTAACATCCGTACTAAATATAAATGACCATCTACTAATAGTCCATAATGGTGCGTATGGAAAACGTATGCAGGAAATATGCGACACATACGAAATCAATTATACAATGTTCAATTCATCCTATACGGAAGCATTAGATTATGCTGACCTAAGGAACTTTATGGAAAACAATAAGCACATTACACATCTTGCTATCGTTCAGAATGAAACAACAACTGGTTTATTAAATGATTTAAATATTGTAGGAGAAATATGTAACCAATATGACATAACATTTATCGTTGATGCGATGAGCTCTTACGCTGCTTTACCAATCGACATGCCTAACCAAAATATTCATTTTCTAGCCGCTAGCTCGAATAAAAATATACAGGGTATGGCTGGCATTAGCTTTGTTATTGCAAATACAAAAAAACTCCTTAAGTGTAGAGATCATAAACGTAAATCCTATTATTTAGATTTATATGCTCAATATGATTACTTTACTAAAACAGGACAAAGTCGCTTTACGCCGCCCGTACAGACATTTTATGCATTAAAGCAAGCTATTGTTGATGCTAAAATTGAAGGTATTAACAATCGTTATAAACGATATAGCGAATCATGGATAGTTCTTATTGAAGGTTTAAAAGATTTGAACTTGCAATGGGTTATTCCGTTAGAACATCAATCTAAAATTATTACCGCGATCTACGAACCACATTTCAAAGACTATGACTTTACAACAATGCATGATGAGCTATTTGCTAAAGGCTTTACTATTTATCCAGGCAAAGTAGGCAACCTTAATACTTTCCGCATTGCAAATATTGGAGATATAAATAAAAACGATATGCAAAACTTTATTATTGCTTTAAAAGAATATTTCAAAAAAATAAGTGAATAACTCGCAACTGCGAGTTATTCACTTTTTACCAACTGCATAAAACGTTCCTTAACTTGAACAGGTGTTACATTCGGACGACCTAAGTTTTCTTTTACACCTAACACCGTCTTACAATAAGCAAATGTTAAGCCTCCTATACTATCCCAACATCTTAATGAATGCGCTAAGTTTTGTTGATCTACCAGTTTAACAATATTTGTATAGTCAGTTGCTTTTGCTATTTCTACAAAATCAACTTGTGGTGAAACAGTAAATTGCCCTCCTGTTGATTCATGTGCAGCATTATCTAATAATAAATGGTATAAATTATCAGGAGCATAATGACCTAATGTCGCCATTGTTCCTAGTCTCATTAACAGTGCACCATCACCGTCAATAGCAATAACTTTTTTAGTTGGCTGTGCAATAGCCAAACCAAGGGCCATTGAACTCACACATCCCATTGAGCCCACCATATATAACTGATTAGCTGTATCACCTAACTCATACAGCTCTCGACCTGTTAAACCTGTAGTCGCGAGAACAAGGGCTCCTTTATCAGTATATGACTTTAATTCATTCAACATCGTTAAACGTGTTGGTTGTTTATCGCCCTCATAATAATGTATCTGAGTGTTTTTTTCAGTGGGCTCTGCTAATTGTTTCAACTTCACTTTACCGAAAGTCTCCTTACGAACAATGAAGAAATAAGATTGTCCCTGTTCAATAAAAGTATCAGCTATTTTAAGTTGTTCTAATGCTTTAGACAAATCAGTAGATAAAACCGTATGAGGTATTTGCATAGTAGTTAATAGCTCGCTTGTAATTGTTCCCATTAATTCGTGTTGTGGCTCGTCATTTAAACCTTTTTCACCACGTAAACTTACAAATCCTAATATAGGAATTTCAAATGTATACGTCAAAGAGGTCAATGGTGAAACTGCATTCGCTAAACCTGAATTTTGACATAAAAAAACAGATTTACGACCACCTAGATAAGCACCTGAGCAGATTGCAACTGCATCTCCTTCATTAGCTGCCATTACAAAATCTTGCTCATTAATTGCATAATTAATAAGATCCTTTAAAAAAGAACATGGTACACCACTATAAAAATTATAATTTAATTCATTTAATGCCTCACCAAAACCTTGTGCTTCTATCATAAAATCTCACCTCATTTATACATATAACAATTAAATACAAATTTATTATTCCAGTACCCTTTCATTGTAGATTCTGCAAATTCAATCTTCATATTGTTCTTTAATGCAAATTCCTCAAAAAATTTTTTACTGTAAAATAATTTATTTAACCCTTTATATAATTCATCATAGTTTTTAATAATTGAACGTCTATAGTTAAGATAGTCTTCTTCATAATCAATATTATGGATATCAATGATAACTATTGCCTTAATAGTCTTTTCGTAAATTTTATTCAAAACATCTTCAGCATACTTTAAATCTGGAAAATAAGAAAATACACTATTAGAATAAAGAATATCGTACTTTAATGAGGAATCTAAATCCTTTGCTTCTCCTAATTGCATTTCTTGTAGATTAACTACTTGATTTGCTGTTTCAATTAGACTTTGCGAATAGTCTAATCCACCTAATGTAAGATTTTTATCAAATAATAATAAGTTAGCCCCGCTTCCACAACCTACTTCGAAAACACTACTAAACTTTAAATATTTCAGTTTACTTAAAACTTGATTATGCTGTTGTAGAAAACTTCTATAATTAAGAGCACCATCTACAATATCGAATCCGTTAATCTCTTTTAGTTTTAAAAACAGATTCTCTCCTGAAAACTTATCTACTTCAATTTTTTCCTTAGTTGACCAAATTCGATCCCATCCCATTAAACTCACCTAGCCTATTTATATTTCTGTAAATCTTCAATCTCATCAATATCAATCCAAGCACCATTAATATATTTTATTGATATATTATTCACACTTGCGTAAGAAGTTAAAAATTCATTTAACGTCCAATAATTCTTTTTTATCTTTTCTTTAACTAGTAAGTAATGCTCTTTTAACTTTTTCGCTCCTTGCTGATTAACTTTTAAAAGCCCTATAAATTCACCATGGGGGCTGGTACAATGTGTATCAATACTAATTAAGTTTACCTTTTGATTAAATGTTTTTCTATTATATGGTGCAGAAGCAATTACAAAGTCTTGTTTTTGTTTCATATTTCTTTCAAAAGAAGCGTCTACAATAATAGATATTTCATCATCTGTACTTAACAATTCATTCCAAATATACGATTTAACTAAAATATCTCCATATGCAATAATGGTTGTACCTTTAATTTCATCCACAGCTAATAATAACGAATCCAAATCTGTTGTTGTAGCATATTCATCATTATCAATAGTTTTTACGTTAGGTAAATTTATAGCTTCTTTTTTGTAACCACGCACGACGGTAATATCTTTTACACCTATTTCATTCAGTTGATTAACTAGTGTATGTAAAATCGGGGTTCCATTAACTTTTAACATTGTTTTAGGAATATCTTTCGTTAAATCCCCTAACTGCGAACCACGTGATGCTGCTAAAATAATTACATTCATATCTTGACCATAAGTTGGTAAGTATTTCTTTTCTGCTTCTTTTAATTCATCCGCACCTTGCAATTCAAAAATATGGCTAACCGAGGAGACTGTACCTTCAACATTCACTAGGCTTTGATCTTCAAAAATTTGTTTTGTTGTTTCTTCCATTGCGGTAACAGCAGCGCGAACATTATGATTAGCCCAAATAGCCATATTAACGCCCCACTCTTCAAAATGTTCAGTTGGTGTAGAATAATATTTAGTTGGTACAATGATGACAGGATGACGGTTACCCCAAACTTCCATAAATGTTTTAATTTCAGTAGCGTTACTTTTTTTACTATGAACCAAAATGGCATCAGCACCAGCTAAGCGATATGCTTCTGCTCGTTTCAACGCTTCTTCTAATCCCCAACCTGCGATAAATGCTTCAATACGTGCAACTACTACAAAATCTGGATCTGTTTGTGCATCTTTAGCCGCTTTAATTTTGCCGCAAAATTCGTCAATGCCAGCAAGAGGCTGTGCTTCTCCATTAATAAATGAATTTGTTTTAGGAAATAATTTATCTTCTATACATACGCCAGCAATGCCACGTTGCTCTAATTTACGAACTAAGCGACGCATATTATTAAAATTACCATAGCCTGTATCACCATCAAGTAGAATTGGAATATTAACTGCATCACTCATAAATTCAATCACTTCTAATACTTGCGTCCAAGAAGCTTCATTATTATCACGTACACCTAGTGCTGCCGAAATAGATAAACCGCTTGCCCAAATACCTTTAAAACCAACATTTTCAACAATTTTTGCTGAAAGACCATTATGTGCTTCCATTATAAAATCTAAATTCTTACTATTTATTAGGTTTTTTAATTGTGTTGTCTTCTTCATTTGAATGACTCCCTCTATAAGTATTTATACTTAAAAGATTTTTACCCGTGTTTGAATAACTGATTTTTTTATACTTATCTCCCGCAACCTTTTCAAATTTTCATTTATGTATTCATAAATATTTCCTATAAAAATACATATACAAATTACTTTTCTTTAAGGTCTACTTCTAAAAACCGAAAAATTCAGGTTTTCAATAGTGTACGATTTTAATGTAATGGTTATAATTATATACATCCTATCTTACTTAATTATTGGGGGCATATAACCTTTTCATTTTCTCATATTATTTCCATTAATCAACAAAATAATTTATTCTAAATTCATCCCAAAAATAAAAATTTATTATTAATTTTGACTAACCAATTTTAAATTTGCATTTTCATCGCACGTTGAATAACCATATTACAATATTTCGTTAACTTTTCATCATATTGCATAGATACATCTTCATTTGTTTTCAAATCGATTAGTTGCGCCTCAAAATCTTCCATTTCTACTGTACCGTTCCCTGTAACATTTGACTTTGTTCGAAATCTAAAAATATGTTGATCATCTGTAATAGCTACTAAATAAGGTTGATCTGGGTGTATTGTTTCAGTAATAGCTATGTCACGCCCTTTGCCACCGAAGTCTTTTAAAACAACACCCTCATGACTATTTAGTTCAACATTAGCCATTTTGGCGATTGTTGGAAAGATATCGATAATTGAACATAATTCATTACTACATTTCTGCTGTATTTTTCCACCCGTCAACATAAACGGCACCTTTCTTCTATACTCATGCAAAAGAAAATCATCCTGACTTAAATAAGTTTGACCATGATCAGATACTAAAGCTACTATCATTTTATCTTTATGAAAGCTTGAACTAAGGTAATTATAGAGAGTCGATAGATGTAAGTCTACTCGTCTTAGCTCAGCTTCATATTTTTTAATCTTATGAGGGTCGTAGGAAGTTAAGACGGATGTAGTACCTAAATTTTTATTTTGTCGATATTTCGCTGATACATTTACTTGACTCATTAAATCGTTATTTATTTCATCCGCTACATCATGTAAATCAGGTAAACTTATCCACAAAAAGTGATTATTACTTTTAAATGTCTCTAAATACTCGATAGTTTCCATAACAACTTCTCCAGCTGTAAAACCACCAGCATAATTTTGATACAAAACCCTGTCCATTCCTTCTAAATATCCATAGGTTGGAGTAGTACGCCAATCATTGTTGATTTGGGTTGTCATATAACCACTATTTTTGAAGTATTTTGTAAATAAATCATTATTTTGGTTTAATTCAAAATGATTGGAAGGGTGATATAAACCATGATTAAGAGTAGTTTTGCCAGTATACATACTTGCAAGACATGGCAAAGTCCAATCACCTGTTGTATAGCAATTATTATTTATATAGCCATTTGAAAAAAAGTTATATGTATATGGCATTAATCTCTGCAAATTTCCCTCTATTACGTTATTTGACAATCCATCCACAAAAATAGTTATAATGACTTGTGTTGATTTTAGTTCAGGTGTTAAATTAATAGGTTTTGCCATAAAAAAGGGCTTTTCAGATGATACTTTATATTTACCTACATCAGAGAATGTAAAGTAATTAAATTGATTCGGATTCAATACGCCTTTGGAGAAATGATAATTTTCTTTTGGTCCTTCAACCATAATATCATCATATTGTTCAAAAAATGCTATAGGTATTGTCGTCTCATTATCGATTTCAAAATAGAACGAGTCGTTTGTTTTTCCTTGTAATAATTCTGTTTTAAAAAAGTAACGTGAATTTGAATCGACATCTTTAATCCCCATAGATTTATACATTTCCGTAAAGTATTCATTATCAGATGAATCTTTTGTAATTTTCTTTACAAGACTTTCATTAAAACGATTAATTGGGTATGTCCTTTCATCCCCTTCTTTGAGAATTCTCTGAGTAAAATCTAAGGCTGAACGAAATTGTTCAGGTGATAGCGTAGAATTCTCTTTTAATATCTCTATTGTTTGATTTAGTTGTTTTGTTGCTTCTTCACGATCTCTATTACTACCTGCTATTTTCACACACCTTGCAAATAACCATAAACTTTCAAGTTGTTTATGAACAGCACTTTTTAAAGATGCTAAATTATATAATATTTCAAATGAAAATGGAAAATCTTTTGTAGCACCTTCTAATAATGTAATTCCTTTTTGATGCTCTCCGATTAAATAATAATAATTAGCAAAAAGTGCGTAATACGATTCATTTCTTATATTTAATTCATCTAGCCTCTTCTTCGCTTCCATAAATAAACCTTCACTTAAAAGATTTATAATCTCCTGCTTATTTTTTTTAAAAGCTACAATTTGCTTGTTCTTCAAATATATCACTCTCTCCGTATATTTATACAATTCCAATCGTATTATTTAAATCTAAAACATCAAAAATACTATTAATCGCTTCTTCCTTTTGAGTTTTTAATAAATACGTATCAAGTTGTAGTCTTTCAATCGTTTCTCTTGCCTCATCATTTTCAGTGTTACATAACTAGCTGCATCCGAAACAAGATAAACTAATACTCCTGCCATTTCCTCTAATAGAATACGGTTACTATAGTTTTATTTAAATGTATCATTTTGATCACTTTCAACACCACCAAGGGTAATTGTATTTGCACCTGGTGCATGGAGTCAATTAGATTATTAGGTAAGGGAATTTTATAAAGAACCTTGATTTTTTTGTTGAGCCTTCCCATTAGAAATGAAGGTTTTTATGCGTACCATTGAATTTTTTGATAAATCGTTTTTTGCATCTCGAGGTAGTTCACAAACACTTCCATCCAAATCGAAAAATGATCACTTCCAGCAACAGTTTTAGCAATTTGTTGTTGTAAAATTAGATTATCTGGTTGACTTATAAAATCAGCCAATGTTTCAGACGTAATACTACAAGCCTCATTCCTTGAAAGTCAGCGTATATCAGCTTTAGTAGGAGAGGGGTGGGTCTCTAACCAACATTATGATAAGTGAACTAATGCACTTTTATTTCCCTCACCCTCTAACATTTTATCAAAATTCATTCCCTTTATAAGAATTAATGTAAAAAAGTCTATTTGCTATTCGCTTCAAGAACCCACACTTATCCAATTTTCTCTTTTAAAATTTGAATAACTCTAGCTATATCTTCATTTGTTAATCCCGGATGTATCGGCAATGTCAACGCCTTTTCATACCAAGCTTCCGCTACAGGACATAGCCCCTTGTCATACCCTAGCTCTTGATAATAAGGATGCCAATAGACCGGGATATAATGTACATGCACCCCAATATTTGCAGCACGCATTGCATCAAACATCTGCCTACGGTCGGCATTTTCTAATTGAATCATATACAAATGCCAGCCTGATTCTGTTTGCTCAAGTTGTTTTGGTAAAATAATTCCTGTAACACCTTGTAAAGCTTCTGTATACAATTTTGCTAATTCTTGACGTCGATCAATAAATGTATCAAGTTTTTTCATTTGTGAAACACCAAGAGCTGCTTGTAAATCCGTCATACGATAGTTATATCCAAGATCTGTCATTTCGTAATACCAGCCACCTTTTTCTTGTGAATAAGGGACTTGCTCGATACCATGACTACGGAATTTTAATAATTTATTATAATAATGCACATCATTTGTTACAATAATGCCACCTTCACCCGTAGTAACAGGCTTAACTGGATGAAAACTAAACATGGTCATATGAGCTGTTGTGCCTACTTTACGACCTTTATATGTTGCACCTAAAGAATGCGCGCCGTCTTCTATCACAACTAAATTATGTTCGCTGGCAATATCCATAATTTCATCCATATCTACTGGCTGACCTGTGAAATCAACTGGAATAATTGCTTTTGTTTTTTTAGTAAGGTTGGCGCGGATTTGCATTGGGTCAATATTGTATGTTTCTGCATCAATATCGGCAAATACAACTGTCCCCCCAACATAGCGTACACAGTTTGCACTTGCCGCAAAAGTGATTGGGGACGTAATTACTTCATCACCTTCACCAATTCCAGCTGCATAGCAAGCTCCGTGCAATGCTGCTGTTCCATTACAAAAGGCAACAGCGTATTTTACCCCTACATAATCTGCAATTGCTTGTTCGAATTCTGCAATTTTAGGTCCCTGTGTTAAATTAGGCGAACGTAATGTGTCGATCACTGCTTGAATATCTTCTTCGTCCAAACTTTGGCGACCATATGAAATAAATTCACTCATAGTAATAACTCCCAACTAAGTGGTGTACCTTTTTGTACATCTTGTTTAATCGCTTTGCCTAACACTAAATAGTAGTATTTTGTTGGTAAACCTAAACCTGGGCGAACATTGCGTAAGTTTTCAATCGTTAAAATATCGCCAGCCTTTAAATCTTCTCCAATATAAAGTGAGCGGCGGAATTTTGTTGAATCCATCTCTGCATCTGTCGGACCGTATGAGACATTACCTAAGCTTTGCCATGCACGCTCTGTTTCTTCCACAAGCATTTTTAGTTCATGCGGCTCCATTGAAAATGATGAATCAACACCACCATCTGCACGAGAAGTTGTAAAATGCTTTTCAATTACAGTCGCACCAAGTGTAACAGCGGCAACGGAAACACCAACCCCCATTGTATGATCCGACAAACCGATTTCTGTGCCGAATAGCTCGCGCATATGTGGAATTGTCGCCAAATTCGAATTCGCCGGTGTTGCTGGATATGTGCTTGTGCATTTTAATAAAATTAGCTGGTCATTTCCTTCTGCACGAAATGCGCTTACTGCCTCGTCTATTTCAGCAACTGTTGCCATTCCTGTAGAAATAATCGTTGGTTTCCCTGTACGTGCTACCTTGCGAATTAACGGTAAGTCCACATTTTCAAATGAAGCGATTTTATACGCTGGCACATCTAGTGTTTCTAAAAAGTCGACCGCTGTTTCATCAAATGGTGAGCTAAATGCAAGTAAGCCTAACTCATTCGCCTTATCAAAAATTGCCTTATGCCATTCCCACGGTGTGTAGGCTTCTTTATATAAGTTATAAAGCGAATTACCCTTCCAAAGACTGGCATCATCTTGAATGAAAAATTCACCCGTATGTACGTCCAAAGTAATCGTATCCGGGGTATATGTTTGTAGCTTTAATGCATCCACACCCGCCTCAGCGGCTAGCTCTACTAAATGTAATGCGCGCTCTAATGACTGATTGTGATTGCCAGACATTTCTGCAATAATAAACGGTTTTTTATGCTGTCCAATTTCTCTTCGTCTAATTTTTATCATTTTATCAACTCCAAAATTTCCTGTAGCCATGCATTTGGCTGTTTTGTTGCTGTGAGCTTAAGACCTTTTCTGCTCATCTCGCCGATTTGTATATTACTTAACAGTGTTTTATAGGTTTCAACTTTCACTTGATCGTGCCAGCCTAGGTTTTTAACAACACCAAGTGTATGTGCAAATTCAGTCGTACTCCTTTGATTATCGGCTACAATTGTCGCACTTGAAGGGAGCCCCACATAACAGCGCTCCCACGTTGTAGCACCACCTGCTCCAATGGCAAAATCGGCCTGCTGCATAAGCTCTGCCATATAATTAATTTGGCAATGGTAATGATAGCCACGCTCCTGACAAATCAGTTCAATTCGCTGTTTTACTGGATTACCGTTTCCTACAATTACGTCCACATGTAAAAAGTTAAAGTACTGTAATGCCTGTAAAATCTTCATTGTTTCATTTGTCGGATCTGTTCCGCCCATAAAAATAAGTAGGCGCTCGATATTATCGTTTCTCGTTCTTACATTTTGTCTTGCCTCCACGAACTCATCACGCATCACCAAGTATTTTGGTCCGAGTAATTTCACACAGGTTGCAGGAACTAATCCTTCATAACGTGTGTCATAATTAGGCACAATATTTTGATCAAGTAATAAATCACACTCATGCTCACGTGCTAAATCATCAATCACTACAATTTTCTTCGCAAATGAACGAATTGATTGCTCCCATTCTTTTCCAAGCTGATAATGATCAATAATGTACAAATCCGCCTGTTGTCGTTCTGTCAGATTATGAAATCCTTCTGTCTTTACAAATTCAATTAAATTTCCTTCTAACGGCTCCATCCAAAACTGCACATGACAGCCGTCATCTCGCAGCTTTTTGGCAACCGTTAAACAACGCATAACATGACCACTACCAATTTGAACGGACGCATCCGCTCGAATAATTACATTCACTTATATCACCGGCTTTTGTTCAATATGTGCATTTAATTTGGCAATTTGAGGATTGGCTTTTAAAAACTCAATAACCTCTACACTCGATATTAATGGATTATTAAAATGCTTTGATACTTCAGTAATTAATTGATAATCTTCTTCCGTATCAAGCGTAATTCGCAATTCTGGTGCTTGGCGATTATTAGGTATTTTATATGTAATCGCTTCGAACTGCTCTTTAAATTCATAGGCATAATACGTTACATGCTCTCGATGTCGTGGCTCTTGACCTACTTCGTGAATGCGTAATAATGCTGAGTACGAGATAATTTCTACAGCCAATCCACGTGGGAGCTCACCATCTAATAAAATGATATCCTTTTGTTCCTTATGCATCAGTTCGACCATTTCTGTCGCCATTTCATAATCGACAAATGGGCAATCTGAAGTGACACGCATGACATAATCAGGCTTGTACATTTTCGCACATTGGACATAACGATCAAGTACATCATCCTCCGAGCCACGTAAATAAGCGACCTGATGTGCCTCACACCAAGCTGCAATCGCGTCGTCCTGTGGCAAGGAGCTTGTTACTACAATTACCTCAGTCACTCCTTGAATTGCACGACAACGTTCAATATCATATGTTAAAACGTCTACATTTCCTAGTGGTTTTAAGATTTTTTCTGGCAAGCGGGAGGAACCCATTCTTGCTTGGATAATTGCAATTGTGTTCATAGCATCACTTCCTATTTAAACAATTCTTTCTCTAATTCTATCTTTTTTTGTACCCATTCATCTTTCAAAATACTAAATAAATATACATCATAATAATTATTTTCTTTTAAAATATGATTTCGAAGTATTCCATCTTGTCTAAATCCTACTTTTTCATGAAACTTCAAACTAATTTGATTATAACCCAGCACTTCCGCACATATTTTTCTAACTTTTACCTCTTCAAATAAATAACATAGCATTTTATAAGCCAATAGCTTCCCCATTCCTTTTGGTGCATCAGATTCACCGATATAAAATCCCCATTCCCCAACGCTCGATTGTAGATTTGTAAATTTAAAATTAGCTATCCCATACGGTTTACCATTATAGTAAAGTATTTTAAATATTTTCGAATTATCCTTAGATATCGAGTCAAACCAATTCAAATGTTCTTTCCAACCTAATAAATCACTGTTATACATTACTTCTCGGACATGTGGCTGATTTCTCCATTTATAAATCAGCTCCAAATGTTCATGTGCCATATCAATAAAATCGGATAAATGCTGTTTCATAATCTATGCCACCCAAAACTTTATTTTAAAATAAATTTCTCTAATACTATTATCGGTACAATGTTGCCCTTCTTCAATTTATATAGACCTTGAACAAAAATGCACCCTTATCCACTAAATTTGATAAGGGTGCATTTTTTACATTTGTTCTACTAAAGGCTTCAATTGCTCAATCGTCAACCACTCTGTATTATTATCACTAGTATAAGCAAAACCTTCAGGTAAAGGCTTCCCTTGACCATCATTACCTTTATCCCACCAAGAAAGTTCTGGTAAAATTGCATAATAAGTATCAAATTCTAACGTATGGCGTGCATCATCTTCCATAATCATCGCCTCATGTAACTTTTCGCCTGGGCGAATGCCTACAATGTTCGTTTCACATTCTGGTGCGATGGCCTTTGCCAAATCCATAATGTTCATACTTGGGATTTTTGGCACAAAAATTTCGCCACCCTGCATGCGCTCTAGGTTATCGAGCACAAATTGAACCCCATGCTCTAACGTAATCCAGAAGCGTGTCATACGCTCATCTGTAATTGGCACTACGCCTGTTTCGCGAATTTTTTTGAAGAACGGTACAACACTTCCACGACTTCCAACTACATTGCCATAGCGCACAACAGCAAAACGTGTTTTCTTTTCCCCAACATATGCATTAGCTGCTACAAATAATTTATCCGAAGCTAGTTTTGTTGCACCATATAAGTTTACTGGCGAGCATGCTTTATCAGTAGAAAGTGCAATCACTTTTTCTACACCGCTATCAATTGCAGCCTCAACTATATTTTGCGCACCGTGAATATTCGTTTTTATTGCCTCGAATGGATTATATTCACAAGCATCTACATGCTTCATCGCTGCTGCGTGAATAACGATATCTACCCCATCAAACGCACGATATAAACGATCTTTATCACGTACATCTCCAATAAAGAAGCGGACTCGTTCATCTTGAATTTCTTGTTTCATTTCATATTGCTTTAGTTCATCACGGCTAAAGACAATGATTTTCTTTACGCCTAATGTTAAAGCTTTTTTAATAAATTTCTTACCGAAAGAGCCTGTACCGCCCGTAACTAATACAACTTTATCTTCCAACAAATTCATCTAACTTTCTCCTCACGTGTATGTACATTTATTCCTATACTATTATATCGGTGAAAGTATAGTTTTGTGTACAAAAAACTAATCGCTATTTATATAACGATTAGTTTATAATTTTATAAAATTGTTGTTCGTAAATAAGTGGTGCTCCTATAACCTTTGCTCCCTTTACTGCTGTATTATAAACTTTAAGGGGGGTATCTTCCACTTTTTGTTCAAACCAGCGCAAATAAATTTGTAAATTAGGAACTGTACTTATCATACTTCCGTCATTTGCCTGTACTTGCAAACGGCTTTCCTCTGAAACTGTTTTACCTGATGTCGAATCAGATGCATGGGTTTCATTCCCGGTATAACCTAAATCTTGGCCAAATAATACGACTGATTCATAGCCAAGTGTTTCAATTAAACTAAAGGTAATTGTTGCTACAGATCCACCAGTTTCTAACAGCGGCAAATTGGCTTGTCTGGCTAATAATTCAGCATCTTTATAACCTTGCTGACATAGCATATATCTTCTCCCCCTATGAGATGCAATAGCCTTATAATTAGCAGTTGATAAATAATACAAATCCCCATTGAAATTTGTGCCTTCTAATTGCTCTGTAATATTGTCTTGTGCATCAGAAATAACTGCAGCTCTTGGTACTATACCCATAGCGATTATCTTTTTTAATGCCGATCCAACTACATAGATATCTACTTGCTCACTGACTTTCTTTAGCCAATAAATTGTCTCGTTTAATGAAGGACCTGAAGCAACAAGACAGGCAATGTTACTTGTTCTAAGTGGGTACGGTGAATAATCATTTAGTTTAATATTTTCACCAAAATTCTTCGCCATTTGAAGTTCAAAGCGCTTATAAGATAGTTGATTGACTTTGATTGTATCTAACAAGGCATACAGTGCATGCTGTTCACCTATTGCTTTTAGCCACACATTAGGGAGAAGCAGTTGTACACTTTCATGTAATTCTACACCTATTAAATCATTCTTTATTTGAATATTCGGCTGCTGCCACCATTTATCTTTATTATGTAGCTTAAATAGCTCATACTCTTTTTTTTCAAAATAATATACTATTATTAGCTTGTTTTCTGCTACTGCACTTAGTGCTTTCAAATGATAACCTAACCCCAAGCCTATCAACACATAGCTGTCAACTTGTAAATCCACCACAGTGTTTATCCAGCGTAAGGCATCATCACTTGGACGATATTTACTATAGATGGCAATATCATTCAACTGTAATGTCGCTTCACTATTTCTCGCTGTACTAACGGACCAGTGCAAATTACTGCACCGGTCCTTCAGCTAGCGCTACTTCCTCAAAAAACGGTGCGATTTCATATTCAAACATATCTGCAACGAGCACATAATCCTGTTTTTCTAATCCTTCGTTAACTTCAATTAAAAACTCTTGAATTTGTTCAATATTTAACTCAGCCTTTGCACCATTTTGTTTCATAAGTTCACTAGCATGCGATAGCCATAAAACCCCTTCTGAAAAATCTTTAATTGCCATTAAAGCATCATTTAAATTATCTTCTCGTAAATTATTTGCAATATACATAGCGCCTGTAGGTACATTTTTAATATAAGCGTTATAACTTACTAGTACTTCCTGTAGTTCTGTCATCTACTAACACCTCTTTATATTGAATTTTAGCTAATGTTGTTCTAGTATAATCTCTGGACTTTTGTACTGCACTTAGAAGTTTAGAATATAGCGTTATATTTTGCTCATATACTCTTTGATATGCTAGTGCAGGAGTTTCTTCTTTTGGAGGTTGAAAGTTTCGCATAACTTCCATCGTAATAGGGTCGACAATACGGTCCATCATAATACTTTTATAAAGACCTTTTACTTTCACATCAATTTTATCAAGTTTTTTTAATATAGATGATGAAAATTTTAGTTCAGATTTATTTTCACCTAATATATTTAAAGCCTTTTGCAATTGTTCTTCCAATGAATTATAGTTATTAATCTCAGAAACTAGGAAGCAGTGTAGTTTATCAAGTATGTTCTTCTTGTTTGTATAAAGTTCCTGCATTATCTTATATTCATAGTCATCAACATGCTCTTCACAGAATGATAAAAACGATTTTTGTGGAACTCCTTCTATTTTGCTACCACCCTCGGTGCAATTATAAATGCTATATTTATCATTTAATAATTTGTATATTTTTTCGAATGTCTTACGCATGGAATGGAAACTATAATCAGTATACACCTTATCCCCATAGTATCCTTCCACCTTAAAGGCTTTTTTCTTCATAAGGAAATTTTCATTAATCTCGCTATAAAATTTATTATTGTCAGCATGAGATTGGTTATTTGTATATGCTAAATCCTGCCCAATTAAAGCTACTGGTCCTGATGAAATATAAGTTGCTATATGCAAAGCAGAATTAGCAACAGTCCCACCACCATAGACTAAAGGTAGTTGAACATCTACCCCTTTTTCAATATGTTGCTGTGTCTCTTGCTCTCCAGAAAATAAAAAACCATACATATTGCCTCTAAACTCTTCTTGAATTTTATAGTGACTACTCATGGAATAAATTAGCTTTGTCTTACCTGTATTAATATTTTTGAAGTGCTGATAGTTAGCATCTCCACCATCTATTGAGACAACATAGTCAGGTTCAATATCAGCTGCTAATAATGAATTAATAGTAGATCCAGCAGCTATAATAATAACTTTATTAGCAATTTTTTTTAATTGAGGAAGTTGCTTTGTAAGAGACGGTCCTCCTGAAGCTAAAACGACAGGACACGTATATCTATTTTTCAATTCTATTAAAGTAGCTCCTTTTCCTAAAGCCATAAGATTACGTATATAGTTCTCCTGCCACATTTCACTAAAGAAGTGAATGGTATTTTGATTAACTATATTTTCATACTGCATATCTTTTACTAACTTCAGTACTTTTTCATATTCCTCTTCAAAAATCTTATTATAGTTAGGTGAGCATATCACTTTAATTTTTGTATCATAATTTTTTACCTTCTCATTTATATGGTGCTCTAAATCTTTTAAATTATTTAATACAATAAAATTATCTAGTGTAGTCAGTATAGGTAGTATACTTTTCTCTGGTTCATATACTATTAATTGTTTTTTATTAAGTCTATTTGCTAAAGCTTCTGCAATATATCCGTTGCCATATCCAAATAAGATATGAGTAAATTGATAGTCTACTTCTTTTTCAGCAATTTTTTCCGCTTCTCTTTTCGGATCGTATTTACTATGTAATAGGTAACCATTTATCATCACTGTAGTCATACCGGATTTTGTTTGTATATATTCTATTTTACTATTGCTCATCTGCTCACCTCCTTATCTATATCGGTTATTATAATTAAACATAAAGAAAAGCTCTCTAAAAAGAGAGCTTTTCTTTATAAAACTTCAAAAATTATCCTAATAATTGAAGAACGCCTTGTGGTTGTTGGTTAGCTTGCGCAAGCATCGATTGTGCTGCTTGCATTAAGATGTTGTTCTTTGTGAAACCCATCATCTCTTTCGCCATATCTGTGTCACGGATACGTGATTCAGCAGCTGTTAAGTTTTCAGATGTTGCACCTAAGTTGTTAATAGTATGCTCTAAACGGTTTTGAATTGCACCAAGTGCAGAACGTTGTGTAGATACTGACTCTAAAGCAGTGTTAATTGTAGTAATAGCACCGTCAGCATCAGCTTGATTTGTAATTTTGATTGCATTAACTGATAACGCTGCAGCATCCATTGAAGCAACATCAATTGTAATATTTTGTCCTGAGTTAGCACCGATGTGGAATTTCATACCTGAGAAAGTACCATCTAAAAGGTTTTGAGTATTAAACTCAGTGTTAGTTGCGATACGTGTAATTTCTGAAGCTAATGCATCAATTTCTTTTTGTAACGCTTGACGATCTGTTGATACGTTTGTATCGTTAGAAGATTGTACTGCTAATTCACGCATACGTTGTAAAATAGCATGTGTTTCGTTAAGAGCACCCTCAGCAGTTTGGATTAAAGAGATACCATCTTGTGCGTTTTTAGTAGCCATGTCTAAACCACGGATTTGTCCGCGCATTTTTTCAGAGATTGCTAAACCAGCAGCGTCATCGCCAGCACGGTTGATTTTGTAACCTGAAGATAATTTCTCAAGGTTTTTGTTTGCTTGAGTGTTGTTGAAAGAAAGATTACGGTGTGTGTTTAAAGCTGAAATGTTATGTTGAATTCTCATTTGGAATTCCTCCTTGAATTTTTTATATTTTATGACCCACGTCCTTGTGGGAAAGCTCGGCTTCGGCTAGTACCTCTGCCTTACACTATATATATCGTAGTTAGTTTTAAATGTTTAATAGTTTTTTTTAAAAAATTTTATAATTTTTTTCTATCAGTCTAAAAGTTGTAAACCTTCCTGTGGCTTCTTGTTTGTCTGGGCTAGCAACATGTTGATAACGCGCGTCCTGCGTGTGTTGTCTCAGTGGATACATCTTCCATTTATCGAATCTATGAAATAACCGATTATGTATAATTTATTCAATTTCTTTTTTCTATCATTAATTGAATTACTCTCATTATATAGACTTTGCTTTTTGTGAAAAACAATGCGTAAGGTGATGGTTTTCGGCTCTTGTCAGTACACTATGCAACTTCAGGTCTTACCAATTTCAAAACGGTAAAAACATTGCCAGCAATTCGAAATCCCAGCTAACATTTTTACCTACCTGATCAAAAATCGCAAAATCCTCGTTCCAGCAGAATCGGTACACAACATATTTTAAAATAAGCGCCAATTAAGGAGTAAGAACCTAAAAGACCCCCTCTGTTAGGATAGATGTCGTACCGAGCTAACGTGATATGATTAAGTAAAATACACGGAGGTCGAGACGAA